>JANXWL010000103.1 GCA_025351225.1 Methylotenera sp.
GGGAAGCCATTTTTATTCACATAATCGGCCAAGCCCAGTTTAAGGGCGTTGTATACCGATGCTTCTAAGCTTAATTTTGGCGAGATATGCGCTTTGACAGGCAGACTATTGACGACTTCTACGAAACTGAGTGCTTCAATAAACGAAGGCAATTGCTGCGTTACTTTGCCAGTGTTATCGAGCACAAATGATGCGCCATCGAATATTAGCTCATCTTGGCCGCCAACTAAGTTACAGTAAATGACTGCCAAGCCCGTTTCTGCAGCGCGTTTCGCTAACACTTCGTAGCGCGTTTCTAGTTTATCCATGTGGTAGGGCGATGCGTTAAGTGAGAGTAAAAGCTCTGCGCCTGCTTGTTTAGCCTTGAGTGCTGGTGCAGACTCCCAGCCATCGGCGCAAATCATCACGCCAAATTTAAGGCCATTATGACTAAAAACCAATGGCGCATCACCAGCCTCAAAATAACGCTCTTCATCAAACACGCTGTAATTGGGTAGGCATTGTTTGTGATATGTGGCAGTGATTATGCCGTTTTCTATCACCGATGCGGCGTTATATAGCTGACTATTTTTTTTGTGAGGATGGCCAATTAGCAAAGTAATAGCAGGCAAATTGTCTGCAATGTGCTGTAAGGCTTTTTCGCAAGTGGCATTAAAATCATCACGAAATAATAAGTCCTCAGGCGGGTAGCCGCAAAGCGCTAACTCTGGTGTAATGATTAAGCTTGCTCCACCTTCATAAGCACGATTGGCGTAATCGATAATTTTATTGGCATTGCCTTCTATATCACCAACGATGCAGTTAATTTGGACCAGAGCAATTTTCACGGTAAGATTTTCACGGCGCGATTTTCAAAGTGCGCATTTTCATACTGCGATTACAGATTGAAATCATCATCGTTTTAGTAGTTGCCACCAGCGTCCTTTAGCAATTGCACCATTTCGGCATTACCTTTTTTTAGTGCATATACATACGATGTGAGGCCATATTTATCGCGCGCTTTAACATTGGCTTTGCTGTTGAGCAGTAATTTCGCCATGTCTAAATTACCAGTATCCACCGCCAAGTGTAATAAAGGCGTACCTTGCGAGTCTTTATGGTCAACATCTGCGCCTTTTGCGACTAGATTTTTGGCGATTTCGACTCTGGCTTTTTTCACTGCCCAAGTTAGCGCAGTCCAGCGCGACTGATCTTGCTCATCTACAATTACACCTTTATCCAGCATATAAGCTACGGCAGCCACATGGCCTTCACGCGCGGCATACATTAGCGGCGTTGCGCCTTGTTTATCATGTGCATTGGCTTGTGCGCCTTGTGACATCAGCGCAGTAATTGTTGGCACATCACCACTTTTGGCAGCGTACATCAGTGCAGTTTTGCCATCATCGGCCTTGGCGTTAGCATCTACGCCATGTTTAATCATTAAATTCACCACTTCAGAATAACCAGAAGTAGCCGCCATACCAAATGCGCTCCAGCCACTTTCGTCGCGAATTTTCGGGTCTGCACCTTTATCCAGCAACACTTTTACTGTCGCTACATAATTTTTGCGTGCCGCAAACATCAGCGCGGTCCAGCCGCCTTTGTCTATTGCGTTTACGTCTGCGCCTTTGCTAATAAGCATGCTAACAACATCTGCGCGGTCTTTGCGTGCCGCGTACATGAGTGCAGTAATGTCGTCGGCATCTTTGGTATTGGCATTAACGCCGCTTTGCAGCATGGCTTTTACGGTGGATAAATCGCCTTTAGCTGATGCGGTTAAAATATAGGCAATATCTTCCGCAAGGCCAAGTTGGCTATTTAAGCTGAGTAACAAGCACAATGCTACGCAATATTTTTTCACATTAATTAGCCTTTTTTAAGGTTTGGTTTTCATGGCTTGCAGCACTGCTTCGCCCAAGCCTGCGGGCGAGCTCGCCACCACGCAGCCAGCATTTTCAAGCGCTTTAATTTTATCTTCAGCACGTCCAGAGCCGCCTGAAATAATTGCGCCAGCATGCCCCATACGTTTGCCTGCTGGTGCGGTTAAACCTGCAATATAAGCGGCTACTGGCTTGGTGACGTAGTGCTTAATAAAGTCTGCCGCAGCTTCTTCGTCGCTACCACCAATTTCGCCCACCATAATAATCGCTTCAGTTTCAGGGTCGGCTTCAAATAGCGTTAAGCACTCAATAAAATTTAAACCTTTAATTGGGTCGCCACCAATACCCACACAAGTAGTTTGACCAAGACCTAAGCGCGTAGTTTGATGCACAGCTTCATAAGTGAGCGTGCCAGAGCGTGACACCACCCCAACTTTTCCACTTAAGTGGATACTGCCAGGCATAATGCCGATTTTGCATTCATCAGGCGTGATAATGCCAGGACAATTGGGTCCGATTAATTTGGCTCCGTTGGCTTTAATCGCAGCCTTGATATTCAGCATATCCAGTACAGGAATGCCTTCGGTAATGCATACAATCAGCGCAATACCTGCATCGGCTGCTTCCAAAATTGAATCGGCAGCAAATGGCGGCGGTACGTAAATCACGCTGGCATTGGCTTGTGTTTCGCGCACTGCATCGCGCATTGTGTTGAAGACTGGTAAATTAAGGTGCAATTGGCCACCTTTACCAGGCGTTACGCCACCCACCATTTTTGTGCCATAAGCCAATGCTTGTTCGCTATGAAAAGTACCTTGTTTGCCTGTAAAACCTTGACATAAAACGCGCGTGTTTTTGTTGACTAATATACTCATGCCGCCACCGCCGGATTTTTGACTGAAAGCACTGCATGCTTCGCTGCATCAGTTAGATTTTCTGCCGAGATAATATTTAAACCACTCTCACGCAGCATTTTTTTACCTAAATCCACATTGGTACCTTCTAAACGTACGACGACAGGAATCGTAATGCCCACATCTTTTACCGCAGTGATAATGCCTTCGGCAATAATATCGCAGCGCATAATGCCACCAAAAATATTGACTAAAATAGCCTTAACATTAGCGTCAGCTAAAATAATTTTAAAGGCTTTAGTCACGGTTTCTGCCGATGCGCCGCCGCCGACATCTAGAAAATTGGCGGGCATGCCACCATGTAGCTTGATTAAATCCATCGTCGCCATCGCAAGCCCAGCACCATTAACCATGCAGCCAATATTGCCATTTAGGGCAATGTAATTAAGTCCAGCATGATGCGCCACTGCTTCTTTGGCATCGTCTTGCGACCAATCGCGTAACTCGGCCAAAGCTTTTTGGCGATACAGCGCGTTGTCATCTATTGTCATTTTGCAGTCGAGTGCGACCAACTTGCCATCACTCGTAACAATTAACGGGTTGATTTCTAGCAAGGCTAAATCATTCTCTTTAAACAGTTTGTATAAGCCTTTTGCCAGTTTGGTAAACGCAGCAATTTGATCGCCTACTAAGTCCAATGCAAAGGCTAAATTACGCGCTTGATAATCGACTAAGCCGTTTAGCGGATCGCATACTTCTTGCAAAATTTTGTCAGGTTGCGTTGCAGCAATTTCTTCAATATCCATACCGCCCGCGCTAGATGCGACCACTACAACGCGCTCTAAAGTGCGATCAACTAGCATCGACAAATACAGCTCGCGAGCAATCGGCAAGGTTTGCTCAACTAGCACCTGATGCACAGGTTGGCCATCTGGTGCATTTTGATAGGTGATCAAATGCTTACCCAATAGCGCGCTGGCAACGGATTGTGCCTCTTGTGCCGATTTTATCAGCTTTACGCCACCCGCTTTGCCGCGTCCGCCAGCATGCACTTGGGCTTTTATCACCCAAGCACCACCGCCAATTGCTTTAGTGGCTGCTGCTGCTGCCTCTTCAGATTGTACAACTTCACCAATGGGCGTTGTGATACCGTGGTGCTGTAAAAGATGTTTTGCCTGATATTCGTGTAAATTCATTTGTTATTCAATGTACTTAAGCTATGTGTGGGCTGAATGAGCTAGTGAGCTATAGACAAAAGGGTCGATTAATATTACTTTAGCTCTTGTTCAATTCTAATTATATTTCAAATATGGTAATGACTTCTTTATCCAATCAAAATAATCCTCAAAAATCGTCCACTAGGTTGTTTTTTCTTGATGGTTTGCGTGGTATTGCCATACTTTTGGTGCTTTTTTTTCACGCATATTCTAATGATTGGGTTGATGCGCTACCGTATCGCGATCAATATGACCATATTACGCTATTTCATTTTGGCCGCTATGGTGTGCAATTGTTTTTTATTATTTCTGGCTTTGTGATTGCCATGACGCTGGAGAAATGTAAAAGCTTTTGGGATTTTATGGTTCGGCGTTGGTTGCGCTTGTTTCCTGCAATGTTAGTAGGCTCTGTGATAGTTTTAATTACTGCGCCATTATTCACAGCCCGACCTTTTGGTACGCCACATCTCCAAGATTTACTGCCCGGTTTAACGTTTATAGAACCAGAATTTTTTCGCCTATTTTTCCCCCAGAAAATTTTAGAAGGTTCTTTTTGGACTTTATTTGTAGAGATGAAGTTTTATATTTTGGCAGGCTTCCTATATTTTACGATTGGCCCTAAAAAAATGATTGTCGTATTGGTTACCATGTTTTTTAGTAGCATTATGCTGGAATTTGCAAGCCCACATTTATCCGCTGCCGTATCAGATCAGCTACGTACACTTTATCATTACTTGAATTGGGCACATTATGGCTGGTTTGCCGCAGGTGCTTTGTTCTATCAATATTACGTTAATAAAGAGATGCGCTATTGGTATGCAGCACTAGTAGTTGCATTAATTGCAGCCAGATGTTTAGGTGGGTTGCCCTCAAAGTCAATGATTTACGCTAGCGTTATTGTGTTCACTTTTGCTTTTTCAATGATTAACCCAACTGTTCAAAAAGTATTATCGAATAAATTTTTAGTATTTGTTGGATTCATTAGTTATCCGCTTTACTTGGTGCATGAAAATGCGACTGTATCAATGATTAATCAAATTCACGATGCTTATCCCACTGTGCCTAGTTATTTGTTGCCAATTTTGCCAACTATTGCAGTCACCATCGTGGCGTGGTTAATTGCGAAGTTTTTAGAGCCGATAACAAGAAAGCTAATCAAGCAATTGCTGTTGTATAAATTAGTTAACTTACGTCAAAAATTAGATTAGTATTAACTATGTTGTAATTAAACACCAATAAATAAACACCTATAAAAAATCACTCAGGAGAAATAGCATGGCAACAGCATCACAAACACTTCGCGAAGTTACTGGCATGGGCTTTGATTATGCGGGGCTGAAAAATTCAGCATTGATTATGGTGGACTGCCAAAATACCTATCGGCGCGGTGTGATGCAATTAACCAATGTAGAGCCTGCGATTATTGAAGCGCAAAAATTGCTACAAATGGCGCGTGATCTAAAGGTGCCAATCATTCATATTCAGCATGATGCAGGCGTGGGTACTCCATATGATGTGACTGCTGAAATTGGAGCTATTTCTGCTGAAGTAGCACCTAAAAATGGCGAGGCAGTTGTGATTAAAAATTACCCAAATTCATTTTGGCACACTAATTTAGAGGCGCAATTAAAAGCCTTAGGTATTGAAAACGTGGTACTAGCAGGCTTTATGACGCATGTCTGCATCAACTCTAC
>JANXWL010000130.1 GCA_025351225.1 Methylotenera sp.
CACAATTAAGCATTTATGTGGCTGCAATAGCTTTGTCTGCCTTAACGCTGTACTACCTATTTGTAGGGTTTGCTGTGATGCGTGGTGAAGTGCGAGAGCCCATCAGTACCATCGCATGGCGCTCAGCCAAAATGACCATGATTCTATTTGTCGCTTGTAGTGCAGGCGTCTATCAGGCAGAAGTCATCGGTACCGTCAAAACGGTTAGTGCAAACTTAATGAGTTCAGTTGCTGTTTCAACGACTGGTGGTGGGGCTTGTCCTGTCACAGGGACTGGTGATGCAGCTATGTTCAATGCGCTAGATTGCAATTTTAACCAACTGCTAGCACCCTTCAATGACCTTGTCGCAGCGAGAATGAAGCTCAATATTCTTGATGTGGCAAGCGGCATTGCGCTCAGTATCGTGGCTAATTTGTACTTAATTTGTGTCCTTATTTTGTTCGGTGCGGTTGGAATTATTTTTTTCACGAACCTGCTAACGCTCAGTTTAGTGTTGGCAGTAGGTCCACTATTCATCGGTGCATTAGCATTTGAACCCAGCAAGAATTTCTTTGATGGTTGGAAAAACAAGATTGTTTACATCTTGCTTTTGCAACTCTTCATGATGATATTTTTGGGATTGGTGTTTGTAATTGTCAACGGTTACATCGTTCACCTAGGCTTTAATACGGATCAATCATCCGCATTCGTTGGCGCGAAACAAGCGGCAGCACTGAAAGCAATATTCAGTCTGATGGTGGTGATGTGTCTGTTTGCCTACTTATTTACTAAGCTAGACAACATTGCCAATAGCTTAGTGGGGGGTGGCGATAATGCCAGCGGCTTAGGTTTGGCCTTAGCCACCGCACAAATCGCAAAAATGACCTATGCCGCCATGCGTGGTGGCAGTAAAGGTGGGGGTGGCGTAGGTGGAAAAATAGAAAATAGCAGTGGCGGCGGACTAGCTAGCGGTTTAGAAAAAAGCACACAACTGGCTGGTCGTGGCATCAATCGTGCCGTACAACATTCAGCACATGCAATCGCTTCACGTTATCGAAATAGATAACCAGCACCATGAAAACACTAAAACAACTTTTATCAAACTCCTCACTAGGTAAACAGCATGCTATTTAATAACAAAAAAGACATTCACCAACAAGCTCTCAATTGGGAGGCTTCCACTGCCATTGCACTGCATCAGTCTGAGGCTAGAGCATGGAATATAACCAAAATAATGACATTATTGGCCGTGTTGGCGATAACGGGTTTGGTGTTTATGCTGCCCTTTTATAAAGTTATCCCCATGACTTTCTTGGTCGATAAAGTCACAGGTGAAGCGCAATTGGTAGATACCACAGGTTACAAACCAGCTAGTTTGAATGAAGCAGCCGATAGGCATTGGGTCGAAGAGTATGTGAACACGCGTGAACGCTATAACTGGATGCTGTTGCAAAGCGACTATGAGCGCACTTTGGCCTTATCTGCTGTCGAGGTGCTCAAGAACTATCGCGCCATGTTTGGTCACGAAAACGCGCTGGACAAACAACTCGGAAATTACACAGAACGTCGTATTCACATCGTTTCAACGACATTGCCGCCAGGCGCGCAGGGTACTGCCATTGTGCGGTATGAGCGTACCACGCGTGAGCGTGGTTATGACACCGAAATAGCAGGTAAATATATTGCCTCAATGACCTATGTTTACGAAAAACCTTCACTGCTCACATTACAAAAAGACCTTGATGCCAATCCTTATGGATTCAAGGTCACAGGCTATGTGGTCGACAGAGAAGAAAAAGGCGCCGTAGTCGCCGCACCTATAATTAACGCCCCTCAGTCTTTATCACCATCAGCTAACGGCACGTCACAAGCCGCTAACGGAGTATTCGCACAATGAAGTCTACAATCAATCAAGCAGCCATAAATTTAGTACGTACTAAATTAAGACTCAACGCTATCAAATTAGCAGTTCTTGCCTCATTAAGTATCACTGGCTTCGTACAAGCTAATGCTCAAATAAATGAAAGTATAGCAAACCCAGTACAGCTCATTCCTTACGATATGAATCAAGCCACTATGATTAAAGCCAAGCGTGGCTTTGCTACCCATATTGATTTAGAAGCGGATGAACATATTGTGAAGGATGGTGTAGGTGGCGGTGATACCGATAATTGGATCACTTCAGCCAAAGTGGGCAGCAACTTCATTCTATTAAAACCTAAAAAGAATGCCCATGATAGCAATCTTGTCGTTAAAACGGATAGGCGTAGCTACGCCTTTGATTTACGTGTACTC
>JANXWL010000138.1 GCA_025351225.1 Methylotenera sp.
CGGCTCATTTCAAATATCGCCTGCAACTGCACGTATTTGCTAGTGCCTATGCCATGCACTTGGCTAAGCTCGTGTTCTGTCGCCGCAAAGATGCCGTTTAAGCTACCAAATTGCGTGAGTAAATCACGCGCTAAATCCACCGCGCTTTTGCCAGTGACGCCTACACGCAGAAAAATCGCGAGTAACTCGGCATCTGATAAGGCTTCTGCACCAAGTTCTATTAATTTTTCTCTGGGCCTTTCGGCCGCAGGCCAATCGGTTATTGCCATTTAGAATCTGCCATGGTTATTCCTTTTTATTGTAATACTCTAGATATTGATCAAGTTATTCATCATCATAAATTTACTTAATCCAACCAATTTCACGCGCCGTTTTCTCACCAATCAACGTTTGCTCTAGGCCTTTCGGTATCTCGGCCTTAGTCTCGGTCATCGGCACACGCCCACCCATTAGCTCGGCAAAATCTTGCGGATAACGTGGCGCTTTATTGGGCTCGGCAAAGCCATCTGGGTATGCTGGCAAGTTAGTTTGTAGATCATATTTATCAGTCGCGGTAAGTGTATGCAGCAGCTCGTGCGCCAGTATCACTAAATTTTGTTTAGCGTATTCGTTACTACCAAACAAGTTAACTCGACCAATGCGGCCTTTATTAAGCGCGGTAGAATGGCTTAAGCGAGTGCTGGTTGCTGGGTTGTGATACAGCAAATATAGGCGAATATCTGGTTTTACTGGCACTTTTGGGCTGTGGTTAAAGGCAAATAATCTAAATTTTAAGCTCCATAAAATAGTGCTTAAAACGCTGCCGTCGGTTGGCGGTGCAGGCGGAGCCTCACTCACAATATCGCCTAATTGCACCTCGATTGGGCGACTTTTACTCACACTGTAACGCGCGCCTTCTTGTGCAAAATAGGCAGCCATTGGCTCAAAGTCTTGTCGAGTGAGCGATTTAATGTAAGTGCCTACTTCGCTGCTATCGTCTGCATTAACTGGATATACCGCTACATAAAAGTTACTTTTCCAATCTAAATCAGCTTTATCTAAAAATGTTTGCTGAATGACTGTTGCTAAAATAATCAGCAAAATAAAAATTCTAATGGCTTTAAACATTCTTAATGCTCTTTCTTTTTATTCACCACATAAGGTCTGGCTTGAACATATGGCCTAGCCTGAACTAGCCAAAACGTGTCTTTACCGTCTTTAGTTTCTAGCACCCATTCAATATCTAACACCTCGGTATTTTTAAACACTTTGCTAGCCCTGTTGGCAAGCGTGCTTAAGGTTTTGGCGCGTTTTTCAGTTAATATTGGCTCACCTTTAGCAACGGTTTTTTCCATCACTCCGCCTTTCGGGTCGGCCACCAGCATGGTGGTTTCGTCGCTACGACTAATCACCCGCGTGCCATCGTTGCCTAAATCAAACAAAATCTGCTCGGCAATTTTTTGGCCTTCTACCACGCGCATACCCAAGCCCCACTTGGCGTTAATGGTGTAAGTACGCGGCTGGTGTCCCCATATATCGGTGGTGAGCAGTACGCCTGCGGCTGCTGCGTTGATGCCAGTTTGTATCAGAACAGCTGGGTACACTTGATTGTGCGGAATGCCAAAATGATTGCGCTCTTCTACCGCGCGCAAGTTCCACACCGATGCCCACACTTGCTTAATTGCAGCCTCAAGTGCTTTTTCATCACGCACGTTTGGCACAGTATCGTATAGCCCTGCGCCGTTAAAACCTTTTAAATCCTCTGCATTGGTACTGCTGCGCACAAACACACCAGCACTTTGTAACTGCGTTTGCCATTGCGTAGCGATGCGGCTTAACGTGGCTGAGTCTAGCGGCGCGTTTTGAATCGCATCGCGCAGCTCCGCCAAACTTTGTTTGCGCCAGGCAGTATCTTGACTAAATTTATTATTTTGCAGCATGGCAGCAATTTTGGTATCAATACCGTGCGCCTTAATATGCGCCACATAATAGCTAAACGGGATGCCAAAACCATCAGGAATGTTGAGAGGTACGCCAAAGCCACCCTCAACACTCATAGGCATTTTGGCACGCATCATCTCGCCTAAATTAGCCGTTTTTGCGCCATATTTCACTGCGTCATCTTTGCTAATTTCTGCCAGTGGCAGCAAAGCGATGGTGTTTAAATCAACCGTTGGCATTACCACCGCAGTTTTTTCTACCACTGCAGTTTTGTGCTGCAATGTTTCGTCTGGTGTGGCCTCGCGCAGGGTGAAGCCATCTTCTTTTACTTCGTAAAACACAGTTTTTCTATTTAACTGTTGGTAATCGATACTGGCATTTTTAATTGTCGCATTGGGGATTCCCCAAGCACTGGCGCGCAAATTCACATGCGAAAGTGGCGTAGAAAACTGCGTAGTGATAATGCCCGCCACGGGCGCAATATCGGGGTAACTGGTTTGCAGCAACGCAATGTCATCGTCAGCAAAAGTGATGGTTTCAATATCGGCATTGGGCGGCACAATGTGCAGTGTGCCTATGGCTTGGCCAACGTTAAACGCCTGATACGGCAGCGATTTGTAAATTTGGTTGTTGTTAATCACCACAATTTTATAAGGCTTAAGTTGCGCGGCGACTTTTTCTTGCGCTAGCGAATCTGGCCGAAACTGCAACTTGGCCACAGTAAACGTTTGCTGCAAACGCTTATAAGCGCGGCGAATATCCCTAGGCGTTATAGTGTCCCCCTCCCAAAATGAGAATGTCCATTTATTTAAGCTAGGCTCGCTCAAGTTAGGATAGTGCGTTAAATAGCCCAAAATAAACTGTGGTTTAACAGTGCTGTAATTTTGGTTGTAAGCGCGCATATTTTCTGTAGTGCGTGGCAATTTTTGCAAGTAATCCACCACAAAATCGGCATGCAAGGTAAACACATGACTATCTACAAAATAGATTTTATTGGTTTTAACATCAATCACAAATTTGCTATATTCGCTGCCACGTTGCAATTTGCTTAAGCGCGCCCAAGTGGCGGCATCGCGTACTTCTGGCTCCCACACACGTGCAGCTTGTGGCAATGGCTTGTTCGGCACACTGCAATCTTTGCACATAATGCCCGCTGACAGCGGCACTGATGTTTGTTGATTGGCTGTTTGTGGAATTTGCGGCTTCATCAGATCGGGATTCATGCGCCGCGCCTCGGCCAAATTAATGCAGACGACTAGCGCACATGTTAAACTGACCAATAATTTATTTTGCATAAAGTCAATTTACCATGAGTAAGCAAAATCGCGAAAATATTAGCTGCAAAAAAATTGTGCTTGGCATTACAGGCGGTATTGCTGCCTATAAGTCGGCAGAGCTAGTACGCTTGTTGGTTAAAGCCAATATTGATGTGCAAGTAGTGATGACTGTCGCCGCTTGCGAATTTATTACGCCTATTACTTTGCAGGCATTATCTGGAAAGCCCGTGTTTATTCAGATGTGGGATGGTAGCGTTGGCAATGGTATGCCACACATTGAGCTAAGCCGCGATGCTGATGCCATTTTAATTGCGCCTGCATCGGCCAATTTTTTAGCTAAACTGGTGCATGGCAGCGCCGATGATTTGCTTTCTACACTTTGTTTAGCCAGAGATTGCCCGCTATTAGTTGCACCCGCCATGAACAAACAAATGTGGGAAAACGCCGCCACGCAGCGCAATATTGCACAACTTAAAGCAGACGGCATCACCATTTTAGGCCCCGCAACTGGCGAACAAGCTTGTGGCGAGGTTGGGCTTGGCCGCATGTTAGAATCAGACGAATTATTAGCCGCCATCAACGCGCACTTTACACCCCAATTATTAGCTGGCAAGCGCGTATTGATTACTGCAGGTGCCACGCTAGAAATGATAGACCCTGTGCGCGCAATCACCAATTTAAGCAGCGGAAAAATGGGCTATGCGCTTGCGCAAGTAGCCGCAGATATGGGCGCAATTGTCACTTTAATTAGCGGTGCAACTGCATTAACACCACCGGCCAGCGCCACTAATATTGTAGCAATAAGTAGTGACACCATGTACCAAGCCGTGATGAGCCATATCAAAAACCAAGATATTTTTATAGCGGTAGCCGCAGTGGCTGATTACACACCAGCAAGCCCCAGCACGCAAAAAATTAAAAAAAGTGACCATAGTAATGATAATGGCACACTATCAATACAACTCACACCCACAAAAGATATTTTAAAAGATGTGGCCAGTTTGCCCAATGCGCCATTTTGCGTTGGCTTTGCCGCAGAATCTGAAAACCTAATTGCCTACGCCAGCAAAAAACGCATTGCCAAGCTACTACCGCTAATCATCGCCAATCAAGTACAAAGCGCAATGGGTAGCGACAGCAATACGGTTACACTCATTGACGATGTTGGCACCCACCCACTGCCAACAGCCAGTAAAACAGAGCTTGCGCACGGCATACTCAATCATATTGCAGCTATGTTTTAGGCTGCATGTATTAAGGCCATCTCCACTGCTTCAGCTTGCTTTATTGCTATGTAATTTGCACGCTACTTGCAGCATGCCTTTTAGCGTTAAGCTTGTGTAGAGGCAGATATTTTTGGGTTAAAATGAGTTAAATTTACTAAGGTTATCACTATGATAGATGTTGATATTAAAATTTTAGATGCGCGCTTGCATCACATGATGCCAAGCTACGCCACACCTGGCTCGGCAGGGCTTGATTTACGTGCTTGCATCGAGCATCCGCAAACCATTAACCCAGGTGACACCACGTTAATACCAACAGGTATGGCGATTCATTTAGATAACCCCTATTACGCTGCGCTGATTTTGCCACGCTCTGGCTTGGGGCATAAACATGGTATTGTGCTGGGCAATTTAGTGGGTTTGATTGATTCTGATTACCAAGGCCAATTATTGGTAAGCTGCTGGAATCGTAGCAAAGAGCCGTTTTTGCTCAACCCTATGGAGCGCATAGCGCAGCTAGTGATTGTGCCTGTGGTGCAAGCGGCGTTTCACATGGTGGATGAATTTACTACCAGCGAACGCGGCGAAGGTGGGTTTGGTAGTACTGGGAAACACTAAGTTGAGTTGCTGAGCCAAGTGAATGCTTATTTTAAGTGTAAATTTAACTTGAATAAAGCGTCTGTTTAGTACTATAATCATGGTCTTTCTGAAAAAGCACAGCATTTAAGGCTTAATGCCTTGTTTAAAGGGTTTATTATGGCACGTGTATGTATGGTAACTGGCAAAAAGCCAATGGTGGGCAACAATGTTTCTCACGCACAAAATAAAACAAGACGTCGTTTTTTACCTAATTTGCAAAACCGCAAATTTTGGGTTGAGTCTGAGAATCGTTGGGTAAGCATGCGCATTACCAATGCTGCGCTTCGCACAATCGACAAAAACGGTATTGACTCTGTACTTGCTGGCATGCGTGCTGCTGGTCAGAAAATCTAAAGGTACGCTGAATAATTTCAGCTGATAAAGGAAAGCAACATGCGTGAGAAAATTAAATTAGAATCAAGTGCTGGTACAGGTCATTTTTATACCACTACTAAAAACAAACGTACTATGCCAGAAAAAATGGAAATCAAAAAATTTGATCCTGTGGTACGTAAACACGTGATTTACAAGGAAACTAAACTTAAGTAATTTTATACATAAGATGGTTTTGAAAAAACCCGCGATTGCGGGTTTTTTCACATCTATCTAGCTATTCTAGTTTACTTATATAACTTACTTAGCTATCCAGCTTTGCTTCTGATTTAACAAAAGTAATTTTATTGCTCTGGAACGCTTTCCAAATATCCATAAACAATACCGATTGCAAGCTCAATACACCATTCTCAGGATCTGAAACCCACACGGTGAGTGTAAGTTCTATGCCGTACTCGGTAAAGCCTTTAATGCGCGCTGCTGGGCTTGGTGTCTGCAATACCCGAGGATGTTGTTTGGCAATATCTTGCATCAACTCTAAGGCTTGTTCAAGCGGACTAGTAACACTAATTGGTAGCTCAATTTGGACGCGACCTTTGTGATCGGTGAGTGAGTGATTGACAACAGCTGTGGTAATGAGTGTTTCGTTTGGGATAATCACATGTGTGCCATCAAGCTTGCCAAGCACCATGTAACGTGCACGAAGCTGTTGCACGACGCCATAGTGTTTATCGACCGAAATCACGTCGCCAATTTGCATGGATTTATCCAGCAAAATAATAAAGCCACTGACATAATTGCTGGCAATACGTTGCAAACCAAAGCCTAAGCCTACACCAAGCGCGCCGCCGAATACTGATAGCAAGGTAATATCTAAGCCAACAGTGGATAAGGCAATAAGTGTGGCGATAAACAATAAAATGATGCGAATAATTTTGCCGAGTACCACGCGCAAATTGACGTTCAATTGTTCCGTACGCATCAATTTATTTTCTAAAAATCGGCTCAACCATAACGCAATAAAAATGGTAACAATAACAGTGAGCAAGGCTTGCAATACCAACAGCAAATTCACCTGGTTTTTGCCGATGTTAAAGCGCATATCTTCCATGCCCTGCATGATTTGCGGTAGCACACCTGTAAGATACAAAGCCAATATGCCCCATATACTCCAGGCAATCACACTTTCTAGTGCTTTAAGCCATCCACCTGGCGAGAATAAGTAGCGCAGCAAATACAGGATCAAACGAATCGCTGCCATGGCAAGTAGTAATCGACCCGCTAACTTTAGCAAGCCCGTGTGCTGCCAGCCTTTCAATATCAATTGGCTGAATAAGACAAACATTAAAGTTGACAGCGGAAATAGCATACGATTAATGCTGCCGATAGCCAGTTTCCAATGCTCAGGCGCACGTAGCATGACATACTTGCGTAACGCACCATTGATAGATAACGCGATAACTACTGCGGCTATAATAATCGCAATTTGCCACACCATAGCGGGTGTCGACAGATCACCTTGCAACTCCTGCCAAATTTGTTGAATTTCGCCATTCATATCAAGTCATCTTAAATTAAGAAAATTGTCGCCAAGCCTAAAAAGATAAAAAATCCGCCACTATCGGTTACAGCAGTAATCAATACGCTAGAACCAACGGCTGGATCGCGACCAGACTTAGTCATCATCAATGGGATCATCACGCCCATAATAGCAGCCAACAGTAAATTGAGCGTCATTGCAGCCATCATCACTAAGCCAAGTTTATAATTGCCGTACAAAGCAAAAGCAATCAAGCTGAGTATACCGCCCCAAAAAAGGCCGTTCATCAGCGCCACCCCTAACTCTTTTTTCATCAGCGATTGCATATTGTGTGAGGCGATTTGCCCTAAAGCCAGACCGCGTACAATCATCGTGATGGTTTGATTGCCAGAGTTTCCGCCAATGCCAGCCACAATCGGCATGAGTGCTGCCAGCGCTACAATCTTTTGAATTGAACCTTCAAATAATCCAATCACGCGCGAAGCCACCAAAGCAGTCATTAAATTAATCGCAAGCCATGCCCAACGGTTTTGGACCGATTTCCAAATGGAAGCGAAAAAATCTTCTTCTTCGCGCAAACCCGCCATCGATAGCATATCCGATTCAGACTCATCTCGAATGTAATCCATCACCGCATCTACGGTTATACGGCCAACCAGTTTATTATTTTTATCAACCACTGGCGCGGTCACTAAATCGTAACGCTCAAACGCGCTGGCCGCTTCATCACTTATATCCTCAGGATGAAACACGACCGCATCTGGCGCCATTACATCCGCGACATTGGCATCTAAATCATTCACCACCATGCGTTTTAACGGCAACACACCGAGCAAAATGTCGTTTCTGTCTACCACAAACAGTTTATCGGTCAAATCCGGCAGGCTACCCAAGCGGCGTAAATAACGCAGCGCTACTTCCAGCGTAATATCTTCACGAATGGTCACAATGTCAAAATCCATGTGAGCACCTACGGCATCCTCTGGGTATGATAGTGTGGATTGCAAACGCTCACGATTCTGCGTATCCAAACTATCCATCAAATCTTGCAATACGTCTTTTGGCAAGTCTGGTGCTAAGTCTGCCAGCTCATCTGTATCAAGCTGTTCAGCCGCTGCTAAGAGCTCTTTCGAGTCCATATCTGCAATCAAACTTTGCCGTACGGAATCCGATACTTCTAGCAGAATATCACCGTCTCGATCGGCTTTAACCAGTTCCCATACATCCAAACGATCTACTAGCGGTAATGCCTCTAAAATATAGGCAATATCCGCCGTATGCAGCGTTTCGAGTTTTTTCTGCAGTTCCCTTAAGTTTTGCTTGTGTACTAGCCGCTCAACTAAATCCTGCTTTGGCTGGTCATGTTTTGCCATGCCTTGCTTATGCACAAGGTTTTCTACCAGCTTGTGTTTTTCAAGCAAAGAAATCACTTGCTGTAGGCTTTCACCCAAGCTTTCTTTTAGACTTTCTTTCACTTCTGGGAGATCGAACATGCTAAACCTTGATCTGCGTTAAACGACTAAAAACGTTATTATGATTTATTTTTATGCTTTTATTGTTAATTAGCAGAAAATTAACGTTTAAAATACTAGAAATGATTAAACAACTTTATTTATATTCCACTTCTCACTGTCATTTATGCGAGTTAGCGCATGCGCTTGTAGCTGAATCGACAGAAAACATTGCTTTAAAAGTTATCGATGTTGCTAATGATGATGCCTTATTGGCAAGATATGGTGTTCGAATCCCGGTATTGCAAAGGCCTGACAACAAATCAGAACTAAACTGGCCGTTTAATGTGGCTGATATTCTTGAGTTTTTAAGCCCTTGAGTTTCTAAAGATTAGTTAATTCAAGGCTTAGTTTAATAGTTTAGGCAATAAAAAAGCCAGCATTTAGCTGGCTTTTTATGCAAGTTGCTACTTACTCTGCCGCAACTGCTTGAGCTGTAGTGTCTGGACGATCAACTAACTCAACCAAGGCCATTGGCGCGTTGTCACCATTACGAAAACCGCATTTTAATATACGCAAATAACCACCATTGCGCGCATTGTAGCGTGGGCCAAGTTCACCGAACAATTTTCCAACAATATCACGATCACGTAAACGGCTAAAAGCGATACGACGATTGGCCAAGGTTGCATCTTTGCCTAATGTAATCAAAGGCTCTGCATATTTACGCAACTCTTTTGCTTTTGGCAAAGTGGTTCTGATAATTTCGTGGCGCAATAATGATACTGACATATTGCGGAACATAGCAGCGCGGTGGCTGCTAGTGCGGTTTAATTTACGATTGCTATTACCGTGACGCATAGTAATTCCTTAAAGTTTCTTATATATTAAGCGAGTAGTTACAAACAATACTTACGCTTTTTCGAGGCCAACTGGCGGCCAGTTTTCAAGTTTCATGCCTAATGTTAAGCCTTTGGTTGCTAATACATCTTTAATTTCATTTAAAGATTTGCGGCCTAAGTTTGGCGCTTTTAATAATTCATTTTCGCTACGTTGAATTAAATCACCAATGTAGAAAATATTTTCGGCTTTCAAGCAATTGGCTGAGCGAACCGTTAATTCTAAATCATCGACAGGGCGCAATAGAATTGGATCAACTTGCGGTGCAGATTTTACTTCCACTTCGCTTGGTGAACCTTCTAAATTAGCAAACACAGACAATTGGCCAATCAAAATACGTGCCGCATCGCGAATCGCTTGCTCTGGCTCGATAATGCCGTTAGTTTCAACATCCATAATCAGCTTGTCTAAGTCAGTACGTTGCTCTACGCGTGCGCTTTCAACTTGGTAGCTGACTTTATTAATTGGGCTAAATGAAGCGTCAACCATAATAAAACCTAGCACACGGTCTTCTTCATCGGCTTTTTGGCGCGCAGGAACAGGTTGATAACCACGACCCATTTCCACTTTGACTTCTAAATTCAGTTTGCCACCTTTAGTTAAGTGTGCAATCACATGATTAGGATTCACAATTTCAGCATCGTGGCCCGTATCAAAATCACCAGCGGTTACGATACCTTCGGTTGATTTATTAAGCGTTAAAATCGTTTCAGATTTATTATTAAGTTTTAGTGCGACACCTTTTAAATTCAACAAGATATCAACAACGTCTTCTTGCACGCCATCAATCGTTGAATACTCGTGTACTACACCATCAATTTTAACTTCTGTAATGGCGAAGCCAGGAATGGATGATAATAAAACACGACGTAGTGCATTGCCTAATGTGTAACCAAAACCGCGCTCCATTGGCTCTAAAGTTACACGAGCACGCAATGGTGTGATTACTTCAACATCAACCACATGTGGTTTTAAGTATTCAGTTGGATTATTTTGCATAAAATTCCTCGAGTTATTGGTTAAATGAGTGTGTTAACTAAGTATTAATTACTTAGAATACAACTCAACGACCAATGATTCGTTAATGGTTGAAGGCAAATCATCACGTTGTGGTTTAGATTTAAATGTACCAGTCAATGCTTTTACATCCACTTCTAACCATGCTGGGAAACCGCGTTGCTCAGCCGCTGCAAGCGCACCTTTAATACGCAATTGTGTTTTTGAAGCCTCAGCTACAGAAACCACATCACCAGCTTTTACCTGATATGAAGGAATATTCACACGTTTACCATTCACTTTGATGCTGTTATGACGAACAATTTGACGCGCTTCCGTACGTGAGCCACCTAGACCCATGCGGAATGCTACGTTATCTAAACGGCATTCAAGTAACTGCAATAAGTTTTCGCCAGTGATGCCTTTTTGACGATCAGCTTCTGCGTAGTAGCTACGGAATTGACCTTCTAATACGCCATAAATACGACGTACTTTTTGTTTTTCACGTAATTGCACACCGTAATCAGATAAACGTGAGTTACGACGCTGACCATGCTGTCCAGGTGGAAAGTTACGTTTTTCAATAGCGCATTTATCCGTAAAACATTTTTCAGCTTTTAAGAATAATTTTTCGCCTTCGCGGCGGCACTGACGGCATTTAGGGTCTAAGTTTCTAGCCAAGATAATTCTCCAATAATCTTTTTTTACGCTTAAATTCTGCGTTTTTTAGGTGGACGGCAGCCGTTATGTGGCACTGGCGTCACATCAGTAATGCTAGTAATTTTAAAACCAGCAGCATTCAATGCTCGCACTGCAGATTCACGACCTGGGCCCGGACCTTTAATGCGCACTTCTAAATTTTTAACACCTGACTCTTGTGCAGATTTACCTGCAACCTCTGCCGCAACCTGTGCAGCAAATGGCGTACTTTTACGTGAGCCTTTAAAACCTTGACCGCCAGATGTTGCCCATGAGAGCGCATTGCCTTGACGATCAGTGATTGTGATAATTGTGTTGTTAAATGAAGCATGCACGTGGGCAATGCCCTCTGCAATATTCTTTTTAACTTTTTTTCTTACGCGTACATTAGCTTTTGCCATGTTGTACTGTCCTTACCTATAAATCTTACAAAAATGAGTAGTTATTTAGCCTGTGACTTTATTTTGCTTGCTTAATGGCTTTAACTGGGCCTTTACGCGTACGCGCATTGGTTTTAGTGCGTTGACCACGAACAGGCAATCCGCGACGATGGCGCACACCGCGATAGCAATTTAAATCCATCAAGCGCTTGATATTCATAGAAACTTCACGACGTAAATCGCCTTCTACTTTTACCTTAGCCACTTCATCACGAAGTTTTTCTACATCAGCATCATTAAGATCCTTAACTTTTGCAGAAGCCAAGACACCAGCAGCTACACAAATTTTTTGTGCAGTCACTCTACCAATACCAAAAATCGCTGTTAACGCGATTTCAGCGTGTTTGTTATTTGGGATATTAACCCCAGCAATACGAGCCATACTTTAACTCCAAAACAAATCGCAATATGCAGCGACCAAATAAAAAAGCCTTGAATTTTATCCGCTTGTAATTATTCTTTAAAAATATAACAAGCAGTTAATACCCCATTAACCTTGACGTTGCTTATGACGAGGGTCTGTACAAATAATACGTACAACGCCACGACGACGCACAACTTTACAGTTACGGCACAATGTTTTTACTGACGCACGAACTCTCATAATTTACCTCTTCACTACTTAATATTATCTAAACTAACTTACAAAAAATTATTTTTACTCTTATCAAAATTTAAAACTAGCGCGCTGCTGCGCCGCCTTTGAAGTTTGCTTTCTTTAGCAAGCCTTCGTATTGATGCGACATCAAGTGTGATTGCACTTGTGTCATAAAATCCATAGTTACCACAACAATAATCAGTAACGAGGTCCCGCCAAAATAAAACGGGGTATTAAATTTCAATCTTAAAAACTCTGGCAACAAACAGACCAAAGTAATGTAAATTGCACCTATTAAGGTTAAACGGCCCATAATCTTATCGATGTACTTAGCGGTTTGCTCGCCTGGACGAATACCAGGTACAAAAGCGCCACTTTTTTTCAAATTATCGGCTGTTTCTTTTGGGTTAAATACTAACGCCGTATAGAAAAAACAGAAGAACATAATCGCGGCTGCAAATAGGAAAATGTAAATTGGCTGACCAGGCGACAACACGCCACTAACATCTTTCAACCAATGCATTTTTTCACTGCTACCAAACCAACCTGCTAAAGTCGCAGGAAATAAAATAATACTTGATGCAAAAATTGGTGGGATCACACCAGCCATGTTTAACTTTAATGGTAAGTGAGTCGTTTGACCGCCGTACACTTTATTACCCACTTGACGCTTGGCGTAGTTCACCGTAATTTTACGCTGGCCTCGCTCTACAAAAACCACTAAAGCAGTCACTAGTAAAACTGCCACAAACAAGAACATTACCAATGGTATAGAGAATGCTCCTGTACGCGCCAACTCTAAGGTACTTCCAATTGCACGCGGCAAACCTGCAACAATGCCCGCAAAAATAATAATAGAAATACCGTTACCAATACCACGCTCAGTAATCTGCTCACCCAACCACATTAAGAACATGGTTCCGCTTACTAGCGTCACTACGGCTGTCAATCTAAATGCAAAACCAGGATCTAAAACCAAGCCTGCCTGGCCTTCAAGGGCAATGGCGATACCTAAAGCCTGAAATGTAGCCAACAATACTGTACCGTAGCGCGTATATTTCGTAATCGTGCGTCTACCTGCCTCACCTTCTTTTTTCAGCGCCTCCATTTTTGGAGAAACCACTGTCACCAATTGCATGATAATTGATGACGAAATATACGGCATGATACCTAATGCAAATACAGTAAAACGTGATAACGCACCACCTGAGAACATGTTAAACATGCCCAAAATACCACCACTTTGCGAATCAAATAGCTGCTTGAGCGCTGCTGGATCAATGCCAGGAACTGGAATATGCGCACCTAACCGATACACAACCAGTGCACCTAACACAAACCATAGGCGACTTTTAAGCTCGCCCATTTTTCCTACTGAAGCCAATAAACTATCTTGCGCCAATGTTATCTTCTCGATTAATCAGCTTATTCGGCTGCTGAAATTTTGCCGCCAGCTGCTTCAACTGCAGCGCGCGCGCCTTTAGTCAGCAACAAACCGCTTAAATTAAGTTTTTTAGTAATTTCACCAGACAAAAATACTTTTGCAGCTAAAACATTACCAGAAACCACATTGG
The DNA here is from genome assembly GCA_025351225.1 of Methylotenera sp. Lineage (GTDB taxonomy): Bacteria > Pseudomonadota > Gammaproteobacteria > Burkholderiales > Methylophilaceae > Methylotenera_A. The sequence goes on from JANXWL010000138.1 coordinate 13,594, forward strand.
CTTGTTTTAACACCAGCAAATCAATCGTATCAACTGGCAAATTATTCAACTCAGAAGTACGCACATGCGCAGTATCGGCTTTTGTCATTGATTTAAAACCACGCTTTGGCAAGCGACGTTGCAAAGGCATTTGACCGCCCTCGAAGCCGACTTTATGAAAACCACCAGTACGTGATTTTTGACCTTTATGGCCACGACCAGCTGTTTTACCGAATCCAGAACCAATACCACGGCCTACACGGCGACGTTCTTTTTTTGCGCCTTCTGCAGGCTTGATTGTATTTAATTGCATTATGCTTCTACCTTTAACAGATAACCAACAGTATTAAGCATACCGCGAATGGCTGGCGTATCTTGCACTTCAACCATGTGGTGCATACGACGCAAGCCCAAACCTTTTACAGTGGCTTTGTGCGATTCAATACGACCAATTAAACTTCTTACTAAAGTAACTTTAACAGTCGTCACTTCTTTTTTAGCTTTTGCACTGTCGGCTTTAGTACTTGGTTTTTTTGCAGTAACCATCATTAACCTCTAATTTCTTCTACAGATTTACCACGTTTTGCCGCGATTTCTGCTGGAGTATTCATTGACTCTAGGCCATTCATGGTTGCACGAACCAAGTTGTAAGGGTTGGTTGAACCAATACATTTTGCAACCACATTAGTAATGCCCATCACCTCAAAAATCGCACGCATCGCACCACCAGCAATAATGCCAGTACCTTCAGCTGCTGGCTGAATAAACACCTTAGCCGCACCATGAACACCTGTTACAGCATGGTACAAAGTACCATTATTCAAGTTAATTTTTAACATACCACGACGTGCTTCATCCATGGCTTTTTGCACGGCAACGGGCACTTCACGCGCCTTACCCTTACCCATGCCTACCGCCCCGTCGCCATCACCAACAACAGTTAGTGCTGCGAAACTCATAATACGACCACCTTTAACCGTTTTGCTGACGCGGTTTACAGTAATCATTTTTTCACGCAAACCGTCGGTTTGCTGTGATTGTTGTTCGATTTCTCTAGCCATTATCTGTCTCGCCTAATTAGAATGACAAGCCGTTTTCACGCGCAGCATCTGCTAACGCCTTGATACGACCATGGTATTTGTAGCCTGAACGATCAAAAGCCACAGTTGTAATGCCTGCTTTTTTAGCTTTTTCTGCAATTAGCTTGCCAATTGCGGCTGCAGCTTCTACGTTGCCGCCATTTTTTACTTTTTTGCGCACACCAGCCTCAACGGTTGAAGCGCTTGCCAATACTTTATCGCCAGTTTCGGCAATAATTTGTGCATAAATATGCGTATTAGTACGATGCACACTTAAACGTGTCACTTTTAACTCGGCAATTTTGGCACGGGTTTTACGTGCACGGCGCAAGCGATTATCTACGTTGTTCATTATCTTAAGTCCTAATTATTTTCAATTACTTATTTAAAACCGTTTTATTTCTTTTTGGTTTCTTTAATAGCGACTACTTCATCAGAATAGCGAACACCCTTGCCTTTATAAGGCTCTGGCGCGCGATAAGAACGAATTTGCGCTGCAACTTGACCAACTACCTGCTTATCAAAACCAGTTAAAATCACTTCAGTTGGTGTTGGTGTTTGCACCTTAATACCAGCCGGCATATTGTGATTAATTGGATGTGAATAACCAAGCTCTAAATTAAGCATCTGTCCTTGTGCATTGGCCTTGTAACCAACGCCAACCAAGGTTAGTTTTTTAGTAAAACCAGTTGAAACACCATGCATCATATTGGCAACCAATGCGCGCAGCGTGCCTGACATAGCGCGTGAATGCTGACTATCACCACTTGCAGTGAACGTAATAGTTTCACCCTCGCGCTTTAGTACGACCGCATCTGTCAACGGGTGGTTCAACTTACCCAAAGGGCCACTAACCGCAATATTATTTGCGCTCAACACCACTTCTACTTTTTCTGGAATAGCGACCGGATTTTTAGCAACACGTGACATTTGCTTCTCCCTAAGCCACTACGCACAACACTTCGCCACCGATACCGGCCGCTTGTGCTTTACGATCTGTCATTACACCCTTGGATGTTGACAATATTGTCACACCAAGACCATTCATTACTTTAGGGATATTTTGACTACCTTTATAAACACGCAAACCTGGTTTACTCACACGGTCAATTTTCTCAATCACTGGGCGTCCAGCATAATATTTTAAGCTAATGCTCAACATTGGCTTACCGTCATTTGCAAGCACAGCAAAGTCATCAATATAACCTTCATCTTTTAACACACTGGCGATAGCGCCTTTGAGTTTAGAAGCAGGCATAGAAACTGAAACTTTGTTTACACTTTGCGCGTTACGAATACGCGTTAGCATATCGGCAATCGGATCACTCATACTCATAATCTATTCCTCCGTTACCAACTAGCTTTGGTGATGCCTGGCACTTGGCCACTCATCATCAAATCGCGCAATTTACTGCGGCCGATACCAAATTTACTATAAACACCACGTGGGCGGCCTGTAAGTGCGCAACGATTGCGTAGTCGCACCGGGCTTGAGTTGCGTGGCAGACTTTGCAATTTCAAGCGCGCGTCACGACGATCTTCGGCTGTTGCCTTTTGGTCGCCTATGATTGCATTTAAAACATCGCGTTTTGCTGCGAATTTTTTTACGGTGTCGCGACGTTTATCTTCGCGCTCTGTCATACATGTTTTTGCCATGTCTTAACCTCTAAAAGGAAAACTAAACGCCGCCAACAACGCCTTAGCTTCTTCGTCTGTTTTTGCCGTTGTCGTAATCGTAATATTCATGCCGCGAATCGCGTCAATTTTGTCATATTCAATTTCTGGAAATATGATTTGCTCTTTCACGCCCATGTTGTAGTTACCACGACCATCAAATGATTTCGCTGGAATGCCGCGGAAGTCACGAATGCGTGGAATTGCAACAGTAATTAGGCGGTCTAAAAACTCATACATACGCTCACGCCGCAAAGTGACTTTACAGCCAACAGGATAATCATCACGAATTTTAAACGCAGCAACTGATTTTTTTGCCTTGGTCACAATTACCTTTTGACCAGCAATTTTTTCCATGTCACCAACTGCATTTTCCATCACTTTTTTATCCGCAACCGCTTCGCCCACACCCATATTTAAGGTGATTTTTTCAATGCGAGGCACTTGCATTACAGAAGTGTACCCAAATTGCTCAGTCATCTTTTTAACTACCGAGTCTTTATAAAACTGTTTTAAGCGCGCCATGATTTATCCTATGCGTCCACTGCTTCACCGTTAGATTTGAATACGCGCACTTTTTTGCCGTCCTTCAAAATCTTGTAACTTACGCGGTCTGCTTTTTGTGTTGCAACGTTAAACACTGCAACATTTGAAATATCAATCGGCATTTCTTTACTAACGATACCGCCAGCAATGCCTTTCATTGGGTTTGGCTTAGCGTGCTTTTTAGCAACATTTAAACCTTCAACGACAACGTGGCCAGAATCAAGCACGCTCAGCACAGTACCGCGCTTGCCCTTATCTTTACCTGTATTTAGAACGACTTGGTCGCCTTTATGAATTTTGCTCATATCTAATCCTTACAGCACTTCTGGTGCCAGAGAGACGATTTTCATGAATTTTTCAGTACGTAATTCACGCGTCACTGGGCCGAAAATACGGGTGCCAATTGGTTCCAGTTTATTGTTGAGTAACACAGCAGCATTGGCGTCAAATTTAATTAACGAGCCATCTGGACGGCGCACACCTTTAGCAGTACGCACTACAACAGCGCTGTAGACTTCGCCTTTTTTAACGCGACCACGTGGTGCAGCATCTTTAATGCTGACCTTGATAATGTCGCCTATACCAGCGTAACGGCGTTTTGAGCCGCCCAACACCTTAATGCACTGCACAGAGCGAGCACCAGTGTTATCGGCAACTTCCAGCCTAGATTGCATTTGAATCATGAGATAAATCTCCAACTTAATCCGTTAAACCAACACCAGCCGAACGATTTATTTATAAAATCGTTAACGGCCAGTAGACCACGGTCAGTATTGGGGCACTTGCTTTTTATGAACCTTAGAAATTACCTCTAAAATTCACGAGTGCCGAAAAGTCCAACATTATAACGGGTATCTATGGTGTGTAGCAAGCCATAAAACCCTTTTTTATTACTATTTATGAAGCTTTTGCTACTTTACTTACAACCCATGTTTTTGTCTTAGACAATGGGCGGCTTTCAGTAATAGTGACCAAGTCACCTTCTTTACATTCATTTTTTTCGTCGTGAGCATGAAATTTATTAGATTTCACAATCACCTTACCGATAAGCGGATGTTTTACTTTACGCTCAACCAAAACCGTTACAGTTTTATCCATCTTGTCGCTTACTACACGACCGCTTAAACTACGCACTACTTTTGTAGATTCTGTCATCATTACGCCTGTTTCGCTTTCTCAGCCAATACAAGCTTAACGCGCGCCACATCTTTACGCACTTTACCTAGCTGATCTACTTTAGTTAATTGTTGTGTTGCAATTTGCATGCGGAGCGAAAACTGCGCACGGCGCAGCTCTATCAATTCCGCATTCAATTCATCAACACTTTTTGCTCTTAAATCGGTAGCTTTCATGCTTAACTCCCTAACTGACGAGTCATGAATGTCGTCTCAATTGGCAACTTAGCAGCTGCCAAGCGGAACGCTTCGCGCGCAAGCTCTTCACTTACGCCATCCATTTCGTATAACATTTTACCTGGCTGGATTTGTGCTACGTAGTACTCAGTACTACCTTTACCGTTACCCATACGCACTTCAGCAGGTTTTTTAGAAATTGGTTGATCTGGGAATATGCGAATCCATACACGACCACCACGTTTAATGTGACGAGTCATTACACGGCGCGCAGCTTCAATTTGACGAGCCGTTAAACGACCACGCCCAATGGCTTTTAAGCCAAAATCACCAAAACTTACTTTATTACCCGTAGTTGCAATGCCTTTATTACGGCCTTTTTGCATCTTACGATATTTTTGTCTAGACGGTTGCAGCATCTTTAGCCCTCGGCTTTCTTACTTTTTTGTCTGGTTCGGCAACTGGTGTTACAGCTGGAGCCGTTGCACCAATTGGTGTCGGTACATTATCAGCGAAAATCTCGCCTTTAAATACCCATACTTTAATACCAATAATGCCATATGTAGTTAAAGCTTCAGCAACACCGTAATCGATATCAGCACGCAATGTATGTAGTGGCACACGGCCTTCGCGATACCACTCAGTACGTGCAATCTCAATACCATTCAAACGGCCTGAGCTCATAATCTTGATACCTTGCGCACCTAAACGCATGGCATTTTGCATGGCACGTTTCATTGCACGGCGAAACATTACGCGCTTTTCCAACTGCTGAGCAATTGATTGTGCAATCAATGTGGCATCAATTTCTGGCTTACGCACTTCTTCAATATTTAAATGCACCGGCACACCCATCATGCCTTGCAGGGTAGCGCGTAAAGATTCAATATCTTCACCTTTTTTACCAATAACAACACCTGGACGGGCGCTATGAATAGTAATTTTTGCATTTTTAGCAGGGCGCTCAATAATGATTTTACTCACCGCTGCTGCTGCTAACTTTTTGTTTAAAAACGCACGCACTTTAATGTCGCTTTGCAACATCTCAGGGAAGTTTTTGCTATTGGCATACCAACGTGATGACCAGTTTTTTTGGACACTCAGGCGGAAGCCGATTGGATGTATTTTTTGTCCCATATTATCCCCTATGCCTTGGTGTCGCCGACTGTCACATGGATGTGGCAGGTTGGTTTAGTAATACGACCCGCACGACCTTTTGCGCGTGGACGAATACGTTTTAGCACAATGCCTTTATCAACATAAATTGAAGTCACCTTCAACTCATCGATATCAGCACCATTATTGTGTTCAGCATTGGCGATAGCAGACTCAACCACTTTCTTAATGATCTCAGCACCTTTTTTAGGTGTGAAATTTAAAATATCAAGTGCATGATCTACTTTTTTGCCACGAACAAGGTCGGCCACCAAACGCGCTTTTTGCGGAGAAAGATGAACGCCTCTTAATATTGCAGTTACTTGCATCATAGGCCTCTATTTCTTCGCTTTTCTATCAGCCGCGTGACCTTTGAACGTGCGTGTTAACGCAAATTCACCCAGTTTGTGACCAACCATGTTTTCAGAAATCAACACTGGAATGTGTTGCTTACCATTGTGAATTGCAATGGTTAAACCAATAAAATCTGGGAAAATAGTAGAGCGACGTGACCAAGTCTTAATTGGTTTACGATCGCGCGTTGCAGCTGCAACTTCTACTTTTTTTGCCAAATGCCCATCAATAAATGGACCTTTTTTAAGTGAACGTGCCATATAATTACCTTACGCCTCTCGGACGACGACTAATACGCATGTTATCAGTACGTTTGCTGTTACGTGTACGATAACCTTTAGTTTTAACACCCCACGGGCTCACTGGGTTCATACCAGCTGCGGTACGACCTTCACCACCACCGTGCGGGTGATCAACTGGGTTCATTACCACACCGCGAACGGTTGGACGAACACCACGCCAGCGCATCGCACCAGCTTTACCAATTGAACGTAGTGAGTGTTCCTCGTTACCTACAACACCAAGCGTAGCCTTACAATCCACATGCACGCGACGAACCTCGCCAGAACGTAAGCGCAATGAAGCGTATGCACCTTCACGAGCGAGCAGTTGCACTGATGTACCAGCAGAACGCGCTAATTGCGCACCTTTGCCAGGTTGCAATTCAATACAATGAATTGTGCTACCTACTGGAATATTGCGAAGCGGCAATGCGTTACCCACTTTAATTGGTGCTTCTGCACCACTAATAAGTTGCGCGCCAGCAGCAATGCCTTGTGGGGCAATAATATAACGACGCTCACCATCCGCATAACATAGCAATGCAATGTGTGCAGTACGATTTGGATCGTACTCAATATGCTCAACTTTCGCAGGAATGCCGTCTTTATTGCGACGGAAATCAATCATACGATAATGCTGTTTATGGCCACCACCTTGGTGACGGGTTGTAATACGACCGTTATTATTACGGCCCGCGTGTTTACTTTGACTTTCCAACAGCGGCGCGTGTGGTTTACCTTTATATAAATCTGGGGTTACTACTTTAACCACACCACGGCGGCCGGGGGAAGTTGGTTTGACTTTTACTAATGCCATTTCTTCTCTCCTTATTCGCCCGCTGCGAAGTTAATTTCTTGACCTGGCTTCAAGCTCACATACGCTTTTTTCCAGTCGTTTCGTTTGCCGACACGTTTGCCAGCGCCTTTTGTTTTACCACCAACATTAATTACAGCAACCTTCTCAACCTCAACCTTGAATACAAGCTCAACTGCTGCTTTAATTTCTGGTTTGGTTGCATCAGTACGCACTTTAAAAGCGATTTGCTGATGCTTGTCAGCAATGTAAGTTGCTTTTTCAGTAATTTGTGGTGCAAGAATCACTTGCAATAAACGATCTTGAGTTTTAGTAATAGCGCTCATCATGCTAGCATCTCCTCAAGTTTTTTAACTGCACCTGCGGTTGCCAATACTTTTGGAAAGCGCACTAAACTGACTGGATCTGCATATTGCGCTTCAACCACCATCACGTTAATTAGATTACGTGATGACAAATACAAGTTCTCATCAAAGCCATCGGTTAAAATTAAAACGCCGTCAGCATAGCCAAGACCTTTAATTTTTTCAACGAATTGCTTCGTTTTTGGCGTGTCAATTTTAAATTCCTCAACCACAGTGATGCGTTCTTGACGAACCAATTCAGACAAAATCGTTTGCATACCAGCGCGGTAAGCTTTACGGTTTACTTTATGA
>JANXWL010000009.1 GCA_025351225.1 Methylotenera sp.
GGATGTGTTGAACCTAATCATTTATGGTTTATTCGTCTGTTTTTTGCTGGTTCAATACCTTTTTTATAATATCAAAACCAAATCCGCGGCTTTGTAAAAATCTTGCTTGTTTCGCCCATTCCTCGCGGCTTGCGGGGCTTACTTTAAATTTTTTACGCCAAATTTCTTTGGCATTATCTAGCTCGTTACCTTTTACTTGTTCAACCGCTGCTTCGATTAACTCTTGCGAAACACCTTTTTCACGTAACTCATGTGTGATTTTTGCAACACCAAATTTGGCTTGTCTTGCATGCACAATTTGCTCGGTAAAGCGCTTATCACTTAGCCAGCCACGCGTTTTAAAGTCTTCTAAAATCGCGGTGATAACTTCAAAATCTTCATCTACTTCGAGATAGGTTTTCAGTTTTTGGCCTAACTCAACGTAAGAATATTCGCGTTTGCCTAAATATTCTAGCGCGCGCTGCCTTAAGCTTTTTGGCTGAAATTTAATGCTTAATTGCCCCAGATTTATTAAATCTAAAGTTAATCTTCTTCAGTGCGCGGCGCCGTCATACCATCAGCCAATTGCTTAGCGTTGGCGCGAATTTTCGCTTCAACCTCTTTGGCAACTTCTGGATGCTCGCGCAAATATTCTTTGGCATTTTCTTTGCCTTGGCCAATTTTTTCGCCATTGTAGGCGTACCAAGCACCTGCTTTTTCAATAAATTTAAGGTTGCTACCCAGTTCGATAATTTCACCCAAACGTGAAATGCCTTCACCATAGACAATTTCAAACTCGGCCTGTCTAAACGGTGGCGCCACTTTGTTTTTAATCACTTTTACGCGCGTTTCGCTACCAATCACCTCGTCACCTTTTTTAATTGCGCCAGTGCGGCGAATATCCAAACGAACTGATGCGTAAAACTTAAGCGCGTTCCCGCCAGTGGTGGTTTCTGGGCTGCCGAACATAACGCCAATTTTCATGCGGATTTGGTTAATGAAGATGACCATAGTATTGGTACGTTTGATGTTGCCAGTAAGCTTGCGCAAAGCTTGCGACATTAATCGTGCTTGCAAACCCATGTGGCTATCACCCATTTCGCCCTCAATCTCGGCGCGGGGAGTGAGTGCAGCAACTGAGTCAACGACTACAATATCCACGCTGCCAGAACGCACCAGCATATCGACAATTTCTAGCGCTTGCTCGCCTGTATCAGGCTGGCTAATCAATAGCTCTGGCACGTTAACGCCTAGTTTTGCCGCGTATTGCGGATCGAGCGCATGTTCAGCATCGATAAATGCCGCTATGCCGCCTAACTTTTGCATTTCTGCAATGACTGACAGCGTAAGTGTCGTTTTGCCTGATGACTCTGGTCCGTAAATTTCAATCACGCGGCCACGCGGCAAGCCGCCAATGCCTAATGCAATATCTAAGCCGAGCGATCCAGTAGAAACCGCTTGTATATCCTCATTAATTGCAGCATCACCCATTTTCATAATGCTGCCTTTGCCAAATTGTTTTTCAATTTGCGCTAACGCGGCGGCAAGTGCTTTGCTTTTGTTGTCATCCATGGGGTTCTTTACCTTTGTTTTAATGTGCTTAAATTAAGTCATGATTATTCCATATTTTGCAGCTTTAAGCCATATTTTGCAGTTTATAGGCACGTGAAACAAGGCGGTATTTTGTGTCAACGTACTGGTAGTTAATGCGTTTTAAATACAGGGAGTGTGGTTTTTTTGAATGGAGGAGAGTATGAAAATAATTCATTCTACAATTTTAGCGCTAGCAATAGGCGCGGTAAGTACCACCAGCGCACAAGCGCATGATTCATTTAGTTTTGGTTTTAGTTCTGGTGGCGCTTACCCGCCGCCCGTAACCTATTATAATCCACCAGTGGTATATTACAGTGCTGCCCCTACTTATTACAATCGCGGCTATTACAATAGCGCGCCAGTAGTCACTTACCAATATTCTGATAACGGTTTTCGTGGCTGTCGCCGCGGGGATAGGCATGAAGAGCGCGGGCACCACGGTTGGGGTCATGAAGATCGTGATGATGGCGGTCGCAATCATGGTAACTGGGGTCGTGGCCATCACGATGACGATGACTAAGCGACCAGTTTAATTAACCAGCTTAATAAATTGGCAGTTTAATCAATCAACTATTTAATTGATTAACTATTTAGTTGATTAATAAGTTCAGCCATCATGGCGATGGCGGCTTGTTGGCGGATTGCTTCGCGGTTGCCAGTGAAATACTGCGTAATGGTAGTGTGTTGCTTTGCTTGCGCAATGCCAAAACACACGGTACCTACTGGCTTGTCTGCTGTCCCACCATCTGGCCCAGCAATGCCAGTAATGCTGCCTGCAATTTGCGCATGGCCGTGTTTTAGTGCGGACGCTTTTAAACAACCAAGCGCCATTTCAGCTGCTATTTGTTCGCTTACTGCACCAAATTTTTCTAATGTTTCGGCTGATACGCCCAACATGTCTATTTTTGATGCGTTGCTATAAGTCACAAATCCGCGATCAAACCAAGCCGAGCTGCCTGCCACGCTAGTAACTGCTTGCGCCACCATGCCGCCAGTGCACGATTCTGCCAGTGCCAGCATAAACCCACGCGCTTTTAAGGCTGTGCCTAGTTCTGTAGCCAATTTTTCTAGCTCTCTCATTGCGCCAACAGTAGGACACAAATAATCGCGTAAATAGCCGCCAGCAAATCATCAAACATGACTCCGAAGCCATTTTTTAGTTTTGCGTCAAAGTAACTAATTGGAAACGGCTTCCAAATATCAAATAGCCGAAACAAACAAAATGCCACCAACCAGCCCAACCAAGTCAATGGAGCAAACGCAAGCACTAACATCATCGCCACAATTTCATCCCACACAATCGCGCCATGATCGGCCACGCCTAAGGCTTTGCCCGTTTTATCGCAACAATAAATGCCAACAATAAATATTGCAGCGATAATGGTTAGTTTTATGTTGAAACCATAGCTAGAAATTAGCCAAAATAGCGGCAAACCAATAATTGTGCCAAACGTGCCAGGTGCTTTTGGCGCTAAGCCGCTGCCAAAGCCGAGCGAGAAAAAATGGGCTGGGTGACTCAGTAAAAATTTGAGGTTAGGGTTAGCCAAAATGGTTAAAACCTTGCTTTAACAGTGTTAATGGTTTATTTTGGTATATGGCCTGCAATCCATTATCCATGCGGGTTTTGCCAATATAGGTTAATAATAAATTTTGCTTTTCACTAATCTTTTTAATCGTATTACGTCTGTTTGTAGGCGCGGTAAAACACAGCTCGTAATCATCGCCCCCCGCCAGCGCACATTGCTGAATGGCAGGTTCATGTAGGTGATTCAAATTGTAAAGCGAAACAGGAAGCTGCTCTAAAAAAATTTCGGCACCACAATTGGATGCTTTTAGAATATGCCCTAAATCGGCTAGCAAACCATCCGAAACATCAATACAGCTGGTGGCAATGTCGCGCAAAGCTAGACCAAGCGCAGCGCGCGGTTGTGGGCGTAGTAAGCTAGGCAGCCATTTTGCGAGCTCATCTTCTGGCCAGTTTGGGTCGATTTGATAGCGTTGCTGCAAAATGGCTAGCGCAAGTGCTGCATTGCCCAATGTGCCACTTATCCAAATATCGTCGCCAATTTGTGCACCATCGCGCCGCAAAGCCTTGCCTATTGGCACTTCGCCCATAATCGTTACGCTAATATTAAGCGGCCCACGTGTGGTATCGCCACCAATTAAATCAACATTTAACGCATCAGCACAAGCAAAAAACCCACGTGAAAACTCGTCTAGCCAAGCTCCGTTTACTTCTGGTAGTGCAATCGCCAGCGTCGCGTATTTTGGCTGTGCGCCCATCGCCGCTATGTCAGAAATATTGACAGCCAGCGATTTCCAGCCAATGTCATAGGCTGCAGAATCGGCAAAAAAGTGAGTGCCCGCTACCGACATATCTGTTGATATTACTAGCTGATTGCCTTCTGAAACGCGTACTAATGCAGCATCATCACCCACACCTAAATCGGCTTGCGGAGTGGGGCGAGTGAAGTATCGTTGGATTAAATTAAATTCAGACATTACGTTGAAGGTGGGTAGAGCTTACGCCCACCTAAGGTATTTATTTGGTGGCACTGTTGGGTACGTTAAAAAATGGAATAGGCGCACTTGCGTACACGGATGATGGCAACTGACCATCCCATTTACTGGCTTTGGTTTGCTCCACTTCAATGCGGCGCAGTTCAAGCACGTCTTTATTTTGCGCTAAGGCGGCATTTTGCACTTTTAGCGCATCAGCTTGGGCGGTGGCTAATTTTAATATTTGATACGCTTCGCCATCGGCTTGCGCTTTTAGCGCCGTGGCTTCGGCCTCGGCAATCGCCACTTTTTGTTTTTGCTCTGACTCCACTGTTTTGAGTTTATTCTCAGCGCCAAGACGTAATTGCTCTTGCGTTACTTTAGCGCTAATCGCGGCCATGTAGTCTTGTGAGAATGAAAAGTTGCGCATATCTACGTTAATAACTTGTGCGCCATATACTTCTAATTTTTTGCGTAGCGCATCTAAAATATCGCCCGAAACAAGTGAGCGTTTTCCAATCAAATCAGGCGCAGTATACTTGGCTGTCACAGCTTTAAACACTTCTTGTGTGGCGGTTTGTACGTAAGATTGCAAATTGCCGTCGTGACTATATTTTTCGAATACTTCAGCCACTTTATCGGGCTTAATGCTATAACGCACGGTTAAGCTTACGCGTACAGGCTGCGTGTCGCTGGTGCTACCGTCGGCATTTTCTACTGCGGCTTCTTCCGCACGAATGTTAAATATATTGAGTGTTTGCCACGGCGCTACAATCATAAAACCTTCAGACTCAATGCCTCTAATTGCGCCACCTACCGTAACAACGCCGCGGCTACCCGTCGGCACGCTGCGAATTGGCCATAGCCAAAACAGTAAAATTACTGCGATTAGTAAAATAATGCCGTATTTTAAAAGTATCCCCTGTAAAAGCGATTTGTCCACTTTGTTTCCTTTAAATTGAGTTTTTATATAAAACAAAAATAGGTATTCTTTAGCTTAACTTTCAGCTTAATTTTCTCAAAATTATACACAGATTTTTTAGGGCTACTTAAAAATACCAACTTGGCTTGATGGCTTTTTTGAGTTGATAGTAATCCTCATCAGTGTCACTGCGCTAATTACAATTAAGATACCAACAACATCTGCAACCCAATCGTAAACGCTGGCTTGGCGCGTCACTGTGAACGCGGCTTGTGCGCATTCGATGAGCGCGCCATAAGTTACTAAACTTAAATAAACCCAAGTTTTATTCTTGGGGAAACTTAAACACCCAGTAGCGGCGAGTGTAAAGAAAACAATTATATGCTGCACTTTGTCCCAATATGGCCAGCCGGCTTTTGCAGGCGGGAGTTCAATGAGCATTAGTATGCTTACAAATAAGATTAAGGCGGCGAACACAAATGGCATTAAGCGTATTACTTGTTGATAGGATTGTTTCATTTTGGTTTTTTTATGCTGGTTTTATTGCAGATTTTGGTCGAAATGCTTTGCAAATGGAGGCGTTTGTTTCGATATAAGGCATCGGTTTATCGTGAGTTGCTAGCAAATCTAAACAATATGGTACGGCAGCAAATATACCATGTACTTGTTGTTTACCGCTTTCATCTTTTAAGCCTTCTAGTGTTTCTTGAATGGCTTTGGGTTGACCTGGCAGGTTGATAATTAAACACTGTTTGCGAATCACCGCGACTTGTCGCGATAGTATTGCGGTTGGCACAAAGTTTAGGCTAATTTGGCGCATTTGTTCACCAAAGCCAGGCATCTGCTTGTCGGCAATTTTTAAAGTTGCTTCTGGCGTTACATCGCGCAAGGCAGGGCCTGTTCCGCCAGTAGTGAGTATTAAGTGGCAAGCTTGGTAATCCACCAAATCAATTAGCGTTTCTTCAATCTCTGCTTGCTCATCGGCGATTAAGCGCGCTTCGAACACAATGGGCGTGATAATAGCAGCCTGAAGCCATTCTTTAAGGCTAGGCAGACCTTTGTCTTCATACACACCTGCTGCTGCGCGGTCTGAAATCGACACTAAACCAATTTTAATGAATTCTTTTGTCATTTGTTTGTCAGTATTATGCGTTAATTAAAACGATTAAATAATGTGACTAATTATAAAGGACTTTTCAGCGTGCAAACGACCAATCATTCGCTAATTAAAACACCCACCAATGCTAAAGTGCTTGGTTCATCGCAAGCATTAAATCAAAAGGCAAACGCTATTAAATGGATGTTAGTGAGCCTAATCACCATTGGTACTTTATTCATGGCAACTAAGCTTTTTGCGGCCGAAAACTTATACGAGAAAAATTATAAAGTACAAAATACGGGTAGTTTAGTATCGCTACAGACTAATCCAGATACCAAAATGTATGTCAGCAACCACAAAGATGATGACAACATTAGCATGTTAGAAAATGGCTACGATATGATGGGTAGCAGCGGATTTGTGGCGGGCGAAGTGCCTGCAGATTTAGCTTTGCAACACGCAAAATCGATTAAAGCTGATACAGTATTGGTTTACACTAAGTTTGGTGCTGCTAAAACCGCAGCATCAAAAATAGCTGTAATTAAAGAGGCTGCCAAAAAAAATGGTGGTGTAGTTGAGGATAAAGATTTAAAAGAAGAACCAACGCAGTATGATTATTACGCCAGTTATTGGGCAAAAATGCCTGCACCTTTGTTGGGTGTGCATATTATTAAATTGGTACTTGTTGCAGAAGATGAAGAAGAAGCCGCAGCCAATAAAAAAATTAATACAGGTTTAAAAATATTGGCGGTTATTAAAGACTCGCCAGCCGATAAAGCGGGCCTAAAGCGTGGTGATACGCTGTATAAAATTGCAGATGTTGAATTAAATAAGCCTGAAGAGTTATCGGGTGTTGTGCGCAAACACCAAGGTCAAAACGTTGCTATTGAGTTTGAGCGTGCGGGTGTAAAAAATGTAGCAAATGCCCAAATTAATAGTAGAAACTAACATTTTAGAAGCTTAACAAGCCAACCTGCGGGTTGGCTTTTTCGTACTTAAATTATGCTTCTAGTAAGCTCAGCTTACCTGCCAGCCATTTAGTGGTGGTGGCTTGCAGCAAAATGGTGATAAGAATCGCCATAAAAGTCACCGATGCAATCACGTCAGAATGCGGCACTTTTAGGCCTACCAACATACCTGCCAAAGCGCCTGGAATCACGCCTGTTTCGCGCGTCCAGCACATAAATAACAGCTCTTCAAACGTCCATTTGGCGCGCCTATCAGGCAGGGCGCAAGTAAACACGACGATAGGTCTAGCGACTAGTATAAACACCGCTACCACGCCCAAGGCTGGGTATAGGTATTGATTTAACAGTGCAAAACTCACTTGCGAACCCAGCAGCACAAAAATAAATATCCGCATAATGAGCGAAGTAGTGAGGATAAAATCTTCTAATTTAGCTTCTTCTTGCTGTTCCATTTTAAAGCCAAATAATTCTTTATTACCTAACATCAACCCAAACACAAATACCGCCATAAAGCCACTAGCATGCAGGTTATCGATGCTTAAATACGCTGCCGCGACGGACATGATGGTGACGACTGGCGCGTATTCCGCTAAGAAGCTGTATTTCTCGTGCGCGATAAATAGCGCAGCCAAATAGCCTAAAATCGCGCCGCCAGCAATGCCAAATAATGATTGTTTAAGCAAATCAAGCAAGCTGGCACTAATTGAAAACTCATCGCCAGCATTGCCCATTGCAATGCTCAGCACGGCAAAGGTTAATATCGCGCCCATGGCGTCGTTAAAGGCCGACTCACTCATAACGGTTTGCGCAACTTTGGCGCGAATATTCACTTGCTTAAAAATAGGCACTAGCGTGGCAGGGTCGGTAGACGCAATCACTGCACCTAAAAGTAATGCGAAGATAAACGGCAAGCCAAGAAAGTATTGCGCAGCATATGCGGTAATAAATGCACTAATCAGCACACCGATGGTGGAAATAATCAGCAAAGTCGGCCACACTGTTTTTAGTACGCTCAGGCGCACACTGGCACCGCCATCAAACAAAATGTAGCACGAGCCAAAAATGAGAAGTAATTGGTTGAGAGTGGAATCAACTTTTACATCAATCACACCAAGCCCAGCGCCGCCTAGTGCCATGCCTGCCAGCAAAAAAACTACCACATCTGGCACTTTAAGCATGCGCGCCACAAAGCCGGAAGTCATGCCTGTAGCTAAAATAATGCCAAGCAAAAACAGCAGCTCTTTAGCGTGAATAATTGATTGTGATGATTCCATTTTTGGTCTTAATATTATCCAAGTTTTTTATGGCTTAAGTTTTTTAGTATTTAATCTTCAGCCGAATCTTCATTTAACTCTTCAATCTCGCTCACTTCCCTAATCAGCTTAAATAACTCACGACTACTTTTTGGCGGTTTTTGCGCCGCATCTTCTTTTTGCGCGTTACGAATTAAGGTGCGAAACTGCTGAATGTCTATTTGTGGATATTTTGTTAAAAACTCTTGCAAGGCCGCAGGCTCTGTAATCAAGCGTGTGCGCCAGCGTTCCATGGTGTGAAAGCGTGCATTTTCTTGCGTATTTTTACCTTCCCAAGCTTCCAGTTGCTCCACAATAGGCGCGCTATCCACATCGCGCATTAGGCGGCCTAAATATTGCAATTGGCGACGTATCGCACCATTAGCGGTTAGGCGTTTGGCCTCCATCACAGCGTCAAATAAGGTTTCTGGCAGTTCGAGTTTAATTAATCGATCTTTAGATAACGCAATTAGCTTTTTTCCAATGCTTTGCGCGACGTCCGCCTCGGCTTTGAGTTTGGTTTTGCTGATGGGTACATCAGTTTCAGGGTCAATCGAATAGTTTTTTTCAGCCACGTTTATGAGTCCAGCAGATACAAGGTTGTAATGCGGTATGATAACAGTTTTAGTCATTCGGTTTAATCAATACCCACAATGGATTTAGACAGCTTAAAACAAATTACGCAAGATGTGCTAAAACTGGCCAAAACCGCAGGTGCCAGTTCTGCCGAAACTGAAACCAGTTTTGGAACAGGTCAAAACGTTTCGGTGCGGCTTGGCGAGACTGAAAATATTGAATATAACCGTGACAAAGGTGTCTCGGTAACCGTATATTTTGGGCAACAAAAAGGCAGTGCTAGTACTTCTGATTTAACCCCGCAGGCCTTAAAAGATACGATAGATGCCGCCTGTAATATTGCCAAATATACTGCCAAAGATGCGTTTTGTGGCTTGGCTGATGCCGCTTTAATGGCGACGGACATTCCCGATTTAGATCTTAACCACCCTTGGCTAATCAGCGTTGATGAAGCAATTAAAATGGCCAAATGCTGCGAAGCCGCTGCTTTAGCAGTAGATAAAAAACGTATTACCAATTCTGAAGGAGCAGGTATTTCTTGTAGTGATGGCGTATTTGCGTATGCTAATAGCCATGGCTTTGTGGGCGGTTATGCCAGTACACGCCATAGCATGAGCTGCTCTGTGATTGCCGAAGAGAACGATGCCATGCAGCGCGATTATTGGTACACCAGCGCGCGCGATTTTGCGGACATGGAAACGGCTGAGTATGTTGGCAAATTGGCTGGTGAGCGCACTATTCGACGCTTGGGTGCTAAACCGATACAAACTGGCAATTACCCTGTTTTATTCGAGGCCCCACTGGCTAGTGGGCTGATTTCTAGCTTAATCAGTGCAATTTCTGGCGGTAGTTTGTATCGTAAATCTTCATTTTTGCTTGATAGTTTAGGTAAACCAATTGCATCATCTTTACTGAATATTGAAGAGTTGCCACATCTTAAAAAAGGCAATGCTAGCAGCCCGTTTGATGGTGAAGGCGTGGCGACAAAGTCACGCAAACTGGTCGAAAATGGCGTGTTGCAAGGCTACGTACTGTCGAGTTATTCAGCACGCAAATTAGGCATGCAAACTACGGGTAATGCGGGCGGCAGCCATAACTTAATAGTACAATCTACAGGCCAAAACTTTGCAGAAATGTTAAAACTAATGGGCACTGGTCTGCTAGTGACGGAAGTGCTAGGACACGGTTTGAATATGGTTACTGGTGATTATTCGCGCGGCGCGGCAGGTTTTTGGGTGGAAAATGGTGTGATTGCTTACCCAGTTGAGGAAATTACTATTGCGGGTAATATGGCAGATATACTAAAAAATATTGTGGCGATTGGCTCGGACGTAAATAAACAAAGCTCAAAACAAACAGGTTCAATTTTGATTGAACGAATGATGGTAGCTGCAGGCGAGTGATTGACTGCTAGTGTTGACTAATAAAAAGCCTCGCAGATTTTAATCTTAGCGAGGCTTTTTTGTTGCTGTTAAGCAGTGTTATTTTGCAGGAGATTGTTCAACAGGCATAGGTTTGTCTTCGTCTGCTGGCTCAAAACCATCATTTGCAGGCTTGTCGCTCACTACGCCATCTGCAATCAAGCTATCACGACGTTGTAAGTAAGCATCACGCGCAAATGCGTATGGATCAAGCGATGCGTCATCTACAAGGTCTTTAGCATCTAACAGCTCAGTACGTTTATCAACAAATTGGGCAGCGCGCAGCCAATTGCTTGTGGCAACGTTGCCACCGCGGTGTACATAAGTAATAGGATCGGTGGTAAATGTGTCAAATACTAAGCCAGTAGTATCGCGCACGCTGCTTGGGCCAAGAATTGGTAATACCAAATAAGCACCGTTGCCCGCACCCCAGTAACCTAGTGTTTGACCAAAATCTTCTTTATGTTGAGGAATATTGTCCATGCCAGCCACATCAATTAGACCAGCAATACCAAAAGTGCTATTAATCACAAAGCGGCCAGCATCGGTAAACGCATGCGCAAATTTAAACTGTAATAAATCGTTAAAAACCGTGGTGATAGAGCCTAAGTTATTAAAGAAGTTATTTACACCCTTGCGTACCGGTGTTGGTGTAATGGCTTTGTAGCCAGTTGCGATAGGTTTTAGTATCACCTTATCGGTTACGTCATTAAATTTATAAACGCCGCGGTTAACGCCTTCTAGCGGGTCTTTATTCGCTTGAGTAGCGCAGCCAGTCGCCATAGTTACAAGCGCCAAACTGAGAAGTAATGGTCTTAATTTTAATTGCACGTTTAATCGCATGGTTTTATCGCTTTTTTCTTTTATCTTGTCTAAATTAATGATAATTTACAAACTCATTCTCGCACATTATCGCCGACACATGTCTGCATTGTCTAGTGATTAAAAGTGAGATGATGAATCTGATATAAGTTGTTGTCTAATTGCAACAATGTATTCCAACATAGTTACTAAGCAATAATTATGCCTCTTGCGCTTGATTCGGATTAACATCTGTTTTGTTTGCGACTGAGTTTTTGTACAGACTCAAAGCCAGTCCTCGCTGTATGGCGTGATCGACTACTGGCGCGGGGTAATCTTTACCGATAATAACGCCAAGAGATTGCTGCCGAAGTGGCGGGATTTGCCAGGGCGCATGAATCTCTTTTTGGTCACAAGTGACCAATTCTGGCACATATTTGCGAATAAATTTACCACTTGCATCAAAACGTTCACTTTGTGTGACGGGGTTAAAAATGCGAAACCAAGGCTGCGCGTCACAACCTGTGCTGGCCGCCCACTGCCACCCACCGTTATTGGCGCTTAGGTCAAAATCAATGAGCTTCTCGGCAAAATAACGCTCACCCCAACGCCAGTCAATTAATAAATCCTTTACTAAAAAACTTGCCGCCACCATACGTAAGCGATTGTGCATAAAGCCTGTGCTGTTAATTTGACGCATGGCGGCATCCACTAGTGGATAGCCTGTTTTGCCATCGCACCAAGCCCTAAATAGTTTTTCATCGTTAGGAAATGGAATGTTCTCGAAATCGGCTTTGTAGGCTTTGCCAATAGCCACTTGTGGGTTGTGATACAAAATTTGCACGTAAAAATCACGCCAAATTAACTCATTTAGCCAGGTTTCAGCACCCCTACTGGACATATTCCATGCAGTTCTTGCCAAGTGCCTAATAGAAACTGTGCCAAAACGCAAATGCACAGAAAGGTAAGAGACACCTTTTACCGCTGGAAAATCGCGCGCATCTTTGTAACGATCCATGCGATTTTCAAAATCTTCAAATAATTGCTTGCCGCCGCTCATGCCAGTAGGTAAATGCATCTCGGCCAAGTTGGTACGTGCAAAGCCCATGCGTTCTAGGCTAATCAGGTCTGTTGGCATAATCTTGGCTAAATTTTGTATGTAGCTATCAACAGGGTAGGGCTTTAGGTAAAAGTCATCCAACTTTTTAAGATGAGCGTTTTTATAAGGCGTAAACACGCTATAAGGTTTATTGCTTAAACTTAACACCTCGTCTTTTTCAAAAATAACATGGTCTTTAAAATCGTGAAAGTCGATATTATTGTTGGCTAGTTGTGCGGTAACTTCTGCATCGCGAGCCACCGCGTTTGGCTCATAATCGCGATTGGTAAACACCGCATGGATATTGAGGTGCAAGGCAAGTGCGGGAATAAGCTCACGTGCGCTACCGTGCTGTACGATTAAATCGCCACCATGTGCTTGTAGCGCGGCTTTAAGTTCATGCACGCTTTCCCAAATAAATTCTACGCGTCGGTCAGCTTTGCTAGTGAGCTTATCTAAAATTTCGGTATCGAAAATAAACGCGCAATAGACAGCTTGCGAACTTTTAAGGGCGTGGTACAGTGCGGCGTGATCAAAATCGCGCAAATCGCGACGAAACCAAACCAATGAGTTTTGATATTGCATGGTTTATATTTTCAAGCTATTCACGGTGATAAGGATAACCTTGATTGACTGAATATGCCCGATAAAGTTGCTCGCACAATAAAACCCGCACAAACGCATGTGGCAGCGTGAGTTTCGATAAGCCCCACAAAAAACCAGCCTGTTGTTTAACACTATCGTGCAAGCCATCTGCGCCGCCAATCACAATGCTCACATCTCGCCCCAGACTTTGCCAAGTTTGTAGTTTATCGGCTAATTGCAAAGTAGTGATTTCACTGCCGCGTTCGTCGCAAGCCACTAAATAGTCTTTGCCTACCGCTTCAATAATACGTTTAGATTCAATCTGTTGGATATTCTCTGTGCTATTGCCTGCGGCGCGTTTTTCGGGTTTTATATCAGTCATTTCCACAGATAATTCGCGTGGCATGCGCTTGATAAAATCGCTACATGCGGTATCTACCCAAGCGGGCATTTTGCGGCCAACAGAGATGATGCGCAGCCTCATTTTGGCGGGCTAATTGGCCTTAATATGGCCTTTTTGTGCGTCTGGGTTACCCCATAATTGTTCTAGGTTGTAGTAAGCGCGCGTAGCTGGCACCATAATATGCACCACAATATCGTTTAAATCTACTAGTACCCATTCGCCCTCTTTTTCGCCCTCGGTGCCGCGAATGTGATAGCCTTTTTCTTTCATTTTTTCACGCACATTGTCACCAATGGCTTTGGCTTGGCGGCTAGATGTAGCGCTACACACAATCATGTAATTTGTCATATTGGTGAGCTTGCGTACATCCATGGCATTAATATCAAAGCCTTTGATGTCTTCTAGCGCGTCGATGACGGCGGTTTTCATGGTGTCTAAGTAAGTGTTGTCTGCGTTTATGGTCATTTTAAGCGGCCTGAGCTGGTATGGTATTGCGTTGAGATTGTATGCGGTTGTTTCCATCCACATACACTAATTGGGGTTCGTATTGATTAAGAGACGCGCTTTCAAGCTCAATTTCGTTATAAACCGCATAGCTGGCGATAATAATAATGTCGCCAGGGCTCGCTTTATGCGCAGCCGCGCCATTAATCGAGATAATGCCTGTATTTCGCGCCGCGCGAATCGCATAGGTGCTAAAACGCTCGCCATTCGTCACATTGTAAATATGAATTTGCTCGTATTCTTTAATATTCGCTGCTTCTAACAAATTGTCATCTATAGCACAGCTGCCTTCGTAATCTAGCTCGCTATGCGTAACATGTACACGATGCAGCTTTGATTTAAGCATGGTTCTTTGCATGCGTTACCTTGTGATTTTTAAAAGCATTATTATAATGCTAATCAAGCAGTTATATGAAATTCTATATTGTCGATTAAGCGCGTTTTGCCAGCAGTTTTATTAGTGATTTTAGCTGCACCCAACACGATTAAATTGTTATCTAGCGTGCTTGCTGGCTGTAAATTGCTAGAAGATCGAATCGAAATGTAATCAACATCCCAGCCCTGTTTGTTTAATTGCGTTGTAGCATGTACTTCAAGCTGAACAAAGTCTTTATCACCATTTTCAATCGCCCTAATAATGCCCTGCAAGGCGCTATTTAATTGGCTTGCAGTACTTAGCTGCGCATCGTTTAAATAGCCATTGCGCGAGCTTAATGCCAAGCCGCTTGCTTCTCGCACGGTTTCGCCCGCAATAATTTCAATCGGCAAATTAAACTGCTTTACCATTTCTTTAATAATAAACAGTTGCTGAAAATCTTTTTTACCAAAAACGGCTACTTGTGGTTGTACGATATTAAATAGTTTCATCACTACCGTCGCCACGCCTGCAAAATGGCTTAAACGAGTAGCGCCGCACAGCACATTAGCAATCGGCGGCGGGTCAATGGTCATACTTTGATTCAAACTTTTG
>JANXWL010000035.1 GCA_025351225.1 Methylotenera sp.
CTATCAGCGCGGCGCATCACTTCTCGCGCGGTATTCACGCCCTCAGCTACATGGCCTAGGCCTTTTAGCACTTCTTCAAGCGCCTTACCAGAGGCCAGTTGTAAGCCAACTTCGCGGTTTCTAGAGTATTGCCCTGTGCAAGTTAAAATCAAATCACCCGCACCAGCCAAGCCCATAAAGGTCTCAGTTTTTGCGCCAAGTGCAACGCCAAAACGCGTGATTTCGGCTAGGCCACGCGTAATCATGGCGGCGCGCGCATTGTTGCCAAAACCCATACCATCCGAGATGCCTGCGGCAATCGCCATGACGTTTTTTACTGCGCCACCAACCGACACGCCGACTACATCGGTGCTGTTGTAAACTCTTAAGTTACTACCATGAATTAAATTGGCGGCTTGTAATGCAAAACTGGCGTCATTTGCAGCCAATGTCACGGCGGTCGGCAGCCCACGCACGAGCTCGGCCGCAAAACTTGGGCCAGAAAGCGCACCCCAATGCTGGTTGCTGCCAAGTTCTTCCAAAGCCACTTCATGTGGCAATTTGGCAGTTTGCGGCTCTAAGCCTTTGTGTGCCCAAACAATCGGTTTGGTGGATTTTAACTTATTGATTTCTTTTAAGATATTACGAAATCCAGCAGTTGGCACTACTGATAAAATGAGGTCTGCATCATCAATCGCTGCTCCTAAGTCATCGGTAACCTGCAAATTCTCACCAAATTGAAAATCGCCCAAATACAGGGGGTTAGCACGCGCTTTGCGCATGCCAGACACGTGGCCTGCGTTGCGCGCCCAAAGGCTAACATTGTGTTGTGTACTAATTTGCATGGCCAGCGCGGTACCCCATGCGCCCGCGCCAAGAACGGCAATTTTTGCCACTAATTCACGCCCCATAAATTAGTCAATTGCACAAAGCCCGACACGCCATCACGGTGTTTTACTTTTACCCAGCCATTTTTAGCCGCAATTGGGAGTAGCTCTAATACAACATCTTTTTCTACCGTAGCCATTAGCGCGGATGCTGGATCTTCGGCCGACTTAATATCGGTTTTGGCTAACACCAGCACGGTGCGCTTGCTGCTAAGCGATTTACTTTCTACCCAACTAAGCGCACCAGCGGCATCGCGCACTTTAACCCAATTGTTTAAATTAACAATTAATTCAACGGGGTACGATTGACTAAGGATATAAAGCTTACTCGCTTCTAGCGATGGCGCATCGTACAAAATAGCTTTTGCGGACGCAATCGAGCGAAACTCTAAAGCATTAGCAGGCAGCGCTAGGCTAAGCAATAGCAAGCCTAGCATGTAACGCAAATTAGTTGGCCTTTGCAGCATTGGCAGCTTGTTCTTTTTGTTGCATGTACAGCGCTTCAAAATTGATTGGGTTTAGCAATACTGGTGCAAACCCTGCACGAGTGACTAAATCTGAAACCGCTTCACGTGCGTAAGGAAACAAAATATTAGGGCAAGTAATCGCCAAAATCATTTCCATATTGTCATCTGGCACATTGCGAATACCAAAAATACCTGCTTGCGTTGCTTCTACCAAAAAGGCGGTTTTATCGCCAATTTTTGCCGTTACGGTGGCTTTAATTGCCACTTCGTAAATACCTTCATCTAATTTTTGCGCTGAATTACTTAACTCTACGCTGATTTGTGGTGGCGTGCGATCCGTAAAGATTTGTGGTGCATTGGGTATTTCTAATGACACATCTTTAACATAAAGTTTTTCGATACCAAAGCCTGGTGCGCTTGTATCTGCTGCTGCAGCCTCATTTAAAGCGGAGTTGTCTGATTTTGCCATGTGATTTCCTATTGTTGGGTTTGAATTTTTAGGGTTGAATTTTAAAAGTTGATTCAATAAAACCAATATTCTAAATTATTCTCGCTGCTTATTGCGCTAAATTAATTACATTTGCAAGAATGTGCTTATTTTGCTAACAAATTATCCAATCCACCCGCTAAATCAAGCGCGCGCAAATCTTCAAACCCGCCAATGTGCAGATCATCAATATAAATTTGTGGCACAGTGCGGCGGCCTGTTTTTTGCATCATTTCAACACGCAATTCTGGCTGCAAATCTACGCGTATTTTATTAATTTCTTTAACACCTTTTGCCGTTAAAAGCCGTTCTGCATTAACGCAATACGGGCAAACTGCCGTGGCATACATTAAAACTTTTGGCGCGACAATATTGGTCATATTATTCTCTATTTTACAAGCGGCAGCTTTGCCTCAACCCAAGCGTCTAACCCGCCTGTAAGGTTGTGCAAAGCTGTAAATTGCTGCGCCTTTAAAATACTACACGCCGTTTTGGCGCGCATGCCTTTTTGGCAATGCACCAAAACTGGTTTATCTTTATATTTTTCAATTTCCTTTAAACGGTTTGTCAACTCGGCCACAGGAATATTTTTTGCGCCCTGAATATGCCCAGCTGCAAACTCCGCTTCGTCACGCACATCTAGCACTAATGGCTTATTGCGATTTAGCAGCAACACTGCCTCTGTCGCACTAATATTGGCTGCGCCACTAGCACTGCGGTTCAACATTGGCCACAGTAAAGCAAAGCCAGAGCCAATAGCTAGCCCAATAAAAACTGCATTGTGTCTAATAAATTCGTTCATTGGTATTTTTCATTGGTATTTAATATTTTCTATAGTTAAGGTGATGCCAATTGCACTAATTTCAATCTAAAAACAAATGTTTCAAGGCAAAAGCGCTTGCCTGAAAATAAATGCACATGCGCTTTTTTGCGCAGCCTATTATAATAGATAATTCTATTGAATTTTTAAACATTTTAACATGCACACTACACCACAAATTACCAATGTTGTCCTACTCATTTTAGATGGTTTTGGTCACCGCGAGGCGGTTGAAGACAATGCTATTGCGCAAGCGCGCACGCCACATTTAGATGCGCTTAAAGCGAAATTTCCTAACACAATCATTAATGCCAGCGAGCATTATGTCGGGCTGCCAGATGGGCAAATGGGCAACTCGGAAGTTGGACATCTTAATATTGGCGCGGGTCGCATTGTGTTTCAAGATTTTGAGCGTATTAACAATAGCATTGCCAATGGTGAGTTTTTTCAACACAAAGCACTGGTAACAGCCCTGCAAAATCTAAAAACCAATAATAAAGCCCTGCATATTTTTGGCTTGCTATCGGATGGCGGCGTGCATAGCCATATCGACCATATTCTGACCATGCTAACAATGGCTGCGCAACAAGGTTTGAGCAAGGTCTATATTCACGCGTTTTTAGATGGTCGTGATACGCCGCCGATTAGTGCTGTGCCGTATTTAGCGGCAATGGAAGATAAAATTAATGCGCTGGGTGTGGGCAAGATTGCTAGTGTTTCTGGCCGATTTTACAGCATGGATAGAGACAAACGCTGGGAGCGGGTTGCGCCCGCTTATAACATGATTGTAAACGGCGAAGCTGAGTTTGTTGAGGCGACAGCGAGTGAGGCTTTGCATAATGCCTACTCCCGTAAAGAACAAGATGAATTCGTCAAATGTACGGTCATTCGCCAGCCAAATGAGGCGCCAACAAGGTTAGAAGATGGTGATGCCGTTGTGTATATGAACTTTAGAAGCGACCGCGCGCGTCAGTTAACTGATGCGATTTTAAATACTGAGTTTACTGGTTTTGAAAGAAGTAGAGTGCCGCAATTATCAGCCTATTTTACGCTCACGCAGCATGACCAAAAGCAGACGAAAGCCACGCCCATATTTGCCCAAACCAGCGTGCCTAATACCTTTGGTGAATATATTGCCAATTTAGGTTTAACACAATTGCGCATTGCCGAGACCGAAAAATACCCACATGTGACCTTCTTTTTTAACGGCGGCGAAGAGACAGTGTTTAAAGGTGAAGATCGTATTATGGTGCCTTCACCCAAAGTGGCCACTTATGATTTGCAGCCAGAGATGAGCGCACCTGAGATGACGGATAAATTGGTAGAAGCTATCACCAATAAAACCTACAACGCCATTATTTGCAACTATGCCAACGGCGATATGGTTGGGCATACTGGTAATTTGGCGGCTGGCATCAAGGCAGTTGAAACGCTAGATACTTGCGTTGGCCGTGTGGTTGCGGCAGCGCAAAGTGTGGGTGCAGAGGTGATTATTACCGCCGACCATGGCAATGCCGAGCAGATGTTTGATAGCGACAACAATCAAGCACACACGCAACACACCACCAATTTAGTGCCTTTCATTTATGTTGGAAGACACGCAGCACTAGCCAAAACTGGCGCACTTTCTGACCTTGCGCCGACGTTATTGACTATGATGGGCGTACCGCAGCCGCTAGAGATGACGGGCAAAAGCTTAATTAGTTTTAATGCGTAATTTGTGGTCTAAAACGCTTATTTGCGTCGTGTTTATTGCTTGTGGCTTAGCTGCTAGCAACAGCTTAGCCGCCAAAAAAATTGACTCTGCAAAAGAAGACTTAAGTGATATTCAAACCAAAATCCAGGCACTTAAAAAAGAGCTTGATAGCAAGCAAGTAGCGCACAAAGACGCTACAGATGCGCTAAAAGATAGTGAAACTGCTATCAGCGCGGCCAACCAAAAACTACATGATATTAACCAAAAGCAGCAGCAAAATAAATCCACACTTAATTCACTTAAAAAACAATCGATTAATATTAACGATAAACTTGGCCAACAACAGCAGCAATTAAGCGACTTGCTACGCCAGCAATATATGCATGGTAATCAAAGTTATACACAGCTCATCTTGCAAGACAAAAACCCTAGCGAAATCGCACGCGATGTAAAATATTTTTCGTATATTGCCAAAGCGCACGCCAAGGTGATTGACGACATGCAAGGCAATTTGGCAAAAGTGAAAGAGTTGAATAATAAAACTGCAGTAGCATTGCAAGAAGTGGCGGATTTAAAAGCCAAGCAAGAAGCCGAGAAAAAAACCTTGGTTCAGCAAAAACAAGAAAAATCGAAAGTAGTAAAGAGTTTATCTAACCAAATCGCCTCTCAACGTAACGAGATTGATAAGCTTAAACGTGATGAAAAAAGTTTATCTAACTTGGTGGAACGCCTTGCCAAAATTGTACCGCCAATAGTGAAGCATAAAAAGTCTAAAAAATCTGCGCCAGATGAAACTGTGGCTGACGAACGACCTAATAAAAATTCGGGTAAAAAGACCGAAAAGTCAACCATAGTTGCCAGCAACGAAACCTTGCCCAGCAATGATTTTGCGGGCATTAACTTTGCCAGCCTGCGCGGTAAACTGCGCCTGCCTGTGCGCGGCGAGGTTGCTAATCGCTTTGGCGCATCGCGCGAAGACACAGGCGTGTCGTGGAAAGGCTTGTTTATTAAATCGGCTGAAGGTAGCGATGTGAAATCAGTTGCCGATGGCCGCGTAGTATTTGCCGATTGGATGCGCGGCTTTGGTAACTTAATTATTGTCGACCATGGCAACGGCTACATGAGCTTATACGGTAACAACCAAGCGGTGCTTAAGCATGTTGGCGAGGAGGTAGATGCTGGCGACACCATTGCGTCAGTAGGCAATAGCGGCGGCAACGAAAGTAACGGCTTGTATTATGAATTACGCCATCAAAGCCAACCGTTTGACCCGCTGAGCTGGAGTGTGCATTAAGTTTTTAGTACAGATAACCTTAACAGCGATAACTAGCAACAAAAAAGCGCACTTTTAGTGCGCTTTTTACATCTGACTAGGTGATTACTTTGCCACTGCTGCAGCTTCAGTATCAGCTGCTGGAGCTGGCTCAACTACTGCTGGTGCTTCACCTGGGATAACAGGCATTGGCGTACCAGCCAAAGCTTCAGCATTGATTTTATCTTGCTCTTCTTTGGTGCGCGTAATGCCGGGTACGCGCTCTTCAGCCGTTGGCTCGTAGCCACCAGCCTGATTCACAACAGGGGCTGGCGCAGCAGCAGCTTCAACTTTAGCGGCCGCCTCTGCTTTTGCTGCTGCCTCTGCAGCGACCTTAGCAGCTTCTGCCTCTTTATCACCACAAGCACTTAACAACAAAGCACCCAAAAGTGCTGCAATAACAAATGTTGGCCTAGCAAAAACTTGGTTTAATTTCAACTTACTCTCCTAAATTCTAAAAATTGGTCTCTTATCGCCATGCCTTTTATTACACTAGCAAAACTTAAGCCAACTGGTGATATTGGGACAGTGAGCTAAATTTAAAGAGCACTTTCATTAAAATTTTGTGCTATCAACCGCCCTTTTGCATAAGCTTCTATTTCATATGGGCTTTTCATATAGCCTTTTCGGCACGACCAAACATACTTAAATAAGGTCATTCCATGTAAAAATTGTGATACGTGTGTTAACTCGTGAGCCAGTAAAGATGCGGATCTCGGCATATTGGGCTGATAATAGCCAGCACGAAAGTAAATAGTGCTACCCAACACAACGGCGCACATATCACGGCGCAGCCAAAATGGCACCCTACCACCAACACTGCCATCTACAATGCGGGCACGTTCCAGCACAATATGCGCAAAGTATGGTTGCATTATTGTGCGTTCTTGCACTGTTAGTGAGCGTCCCCGCATATTATTTACTCGACCTTATTTTTTATTCTCCAGACTTTTATTCACCCAGTGCATGCAACAACACGCGCCGCGTCATGGCGGCATGCCGATGCTCGAACAGGAAAATGCCTTGCCATTGACCAAGTGCAACTTTACCTTCAACAATTGGTATCGACAAACTGGTTTGCGTAAGCGCACTACGCACATGCGCAGGCATGTCGTCTGCACCTTCTGCAGTGTGAATAAACAGGCGGTCGCCATCTGGCACTAAGCGGTTAAAAAACGCTTCCATATCAACCAAAACGTCTGAATCGTAATTCTCATTAATCAACAAGCTGGCCGATGTGTGCTGAATATACAGCGTGAGCAGCCCCGTATTTAGCCCAAGCGCATTCGCCCAGCTCAATACAAGTGGTGTGATATCGTATAGTTTACGACCATGGGCTTTAACGCTGATTTGTTGAGTGAATTGACGCATGACTATCCTTAACTTTGAAGCATATTATCATGACTTTTACGTGTGCGCTCAAGTCGCACTTTTTGGCGCATAATTCGATTTTATTCCGTTAAAAATGGAGCCTAAAATGACTTTCAATCCTGAGTTAGACTTGCAATTTGAACGCATTGTAGACGTGCCACGTGAAAAAATTTGGGCAGCTTGGACCACACCAAAACTGCTGATGCCTTGGTTTTGTCCATTGCCTTGGAAAACGATAGAATGCGAAATTGATTTACGTGCAGGTGGTATTTTTCGTACGGTGATGCAATCACCAGAAGGGCAGCAATTTCCGAACTTAGGCTGCTATTTAGAAGTTATTCCAAACGAAAAACTGGTTTGGACGAATGCCATGGAACCTGGTTTTAGGCCAGTCAAGCAAGCCGTCACCAATCCGGATCATCCCTGTGAGGAATTTATGATGACTGCCACGATACTGCTCGAAACGGTTACGAGTGGCATTAAGTATAGCGCAATGGTAATGCATGCCCACAAAGAAGCACGTATTGCGCATGAAAAAATGGGTTTTAGAGAAGGATGGGGAGCGTGCCTTGATCAATTGGTTGCCATCATTAAAAACGGATAAAGTAATAGATAGAAGGAGAAATGCTATGTTAGGAATAGTTGCAATCATCATTATTTTAGCCATTATCATCGCTCTAATTTTTGCGTCAACAAAGCCTAATACCTTTCGTATTGAGCGTTCTATCAATATTAAAGCGTCCCCGAAAAAATATTTCCGTTGATTATTGATTTTCATCACATGAAGTCATGGTCTGCTTGGGAGGGAATTGACCCTACCATGAAGCGCAGTTATAGCGGTGCTGAAAGCGGCAAAGGTGCAATGTATGCCTAGGATGGCAACAAAGATATTGGTCAGGGTAGCATGGAAATTCTTGAATCAACACCATCATCCAAGGTATTGATCAAAATTGATTTTTATAAGCCGTTTGAGGCGCACAACATGGTTGAGTTTACTTTGGTGTCTACGGGTGAAGTAACCACAGTAAGCCATGCGATGTATGGCCCTAGTCCTTTTGTATCCAAATTGATGAGCTTAATTTTTAATATGGATAAAATGGTGGGTACTAAATTTGAATAAGGCTTGGCTAACCTTAAAGCAATTGCCGAAAAGTAAAGTTAGCGAAGACCTATGCCTTACCAACCATAAGGATAACCGTAGCCTAAACCAAAACCGAAACGATGTCCAAAGTGTGAACCATAGCCATAATAAGGGCTCCCGTAAAAGCCGCCAAAACGCGGCCCCCAAAACAGGTCGTAATAACGATCGCGTGTTAAATCACGTTCTCGTTGGAGCGCTTTCTCGGCAGCTGCTTTTTCTTTGGCGCGCTTATTCATTTCATCTGCAATGGCGTTTTGTTTGGCTAGCTCGTTACTTTGGTGCATATAATCTAGCACTTTTGTATCCACGCCTTGTTTGCTTAAATCAAGCGTTTGCGCAGTTGTTAATTCATACCTAGAGTTGCTGGCTTTTATTTTGGCGATAATTTCATCGCTAGTTTTACCTGCTTTACTATCGGCCACTACTTCGTCCAAAGTCACTGTTGCCACGGGTGGCGGCAGTATTTTTGCCAACTGCTCTGGCGTAATACGCTCAAGTTCAGCTTGCCGTACACCATTGCTGGCACAGCTTGATAAGAATATAGCGGCAACGATTAATATGATTAATGCTTTCATTTTCGTCTCACTTTCTTTACGTTAACTTGCCTTGAGTTAACTTGCCTTGAGTTCATTTTTACTGGCCTCGCAGTAAGTGCTGGTGATGCATCCGTTAAGCTAGCATCAAAATCGTGACGATTATTTGCATACAAAGCCATTACTTTTTTAACATAGGCCTTGGTTTCTGGGTAAGGTGGAATGCCGTGATATTTATCCACCGCACCTTCGCCAGCATTATAAGCCGCCACTGTCAGCGCTACGTCACCGCGAAAATACGAGAGCAGCCAGCGTAAATACTTCACCCCGCCTTTAATATTCTGGCTGGCGTTAAACGCATTTTTTACGTTAAATCGCTCGGCTGTTGCAGGTATTAGTTGCATTAAACCTTGCGCTTCTTTGTTTGAAGCTGCGGCTACTTTAAAGTTTGATTCTGCAGTAATAATCGACAGTACCAATTTTGAATCCACCTTGTGCCAATCGGCAATCGTTTCAACTAAATCAACCACCCAACGCTTATTTTTAGGCAAGCTGGCAATGTAAGCATCAATCGCAGGTGACTCGACTTTGGCAAACAGGTGTGCTGGAGCGTGTTCTGGCGCAACGACCTCGGTCACGCAGGGCGGTGTGTCGTTGGTTTTTATCTCAATGGTTTCCAGCATTTTTTGTGCTTCAAAATGTCCATTAACTGATGCAATACCAAACAAATTAGCCGCATAATCACGGTTTTGCGGCACGCCGCGTCCAAATGCATACAGCATGCCTAGCCTGTAAACCGCCTCTGCGCTGCCATAACGCGATGCCTCACAATACAAATTAGCGGCTTTCCAGCTGGCTTCAACGTCACTTGCATTGTTATCCAGCACACTTGCACGCTCAAGCAAATCTTTGACTATTGGCGGCTCATTATCAAAAGTCTCCAGCTCGGTTTGCGTGTAGGCAAACGCACTCGTACTTGTCAGCAACATACTAATTGTTACAAGCCAAGCCTTTATGTGCGTTTGCATGCCTACCTTTTTTGGTTAACTTGCTGGTTTAATGAGTATCTTTGGACGCTTTTATAAACGTTATCTTACCCGCTTTACAATCAATTAAGATGGTATCTTTAGGCATAAAATGTCCTGCCAAAATTTCACGTGCCAGCGGGTTTTCCAACTCGCTTTGGATTGCTCGTTTAAGTGGCCGTGCGCCGTAAACAGGGTCAAATCCTGCACTAGCAATCTCAGCCAATGCCGCGTCTGAAATCGCCACATCAATATCCAACGCATGTAAGCGCTTAGTGAGCAACTGCAATTGAATTTTCGCAATCGCTTTCACATTTGTTTCATCTAGGCTATGAAAAACGACTACCTCATCAATACGGTTGACGAACTCTGGCCTAAAGTGACTTTTAACTTCGCCCATCACGGCCAGTTTCACCACTTGATAATCTTGGTCGGCCATGCTTTGTATCATTTGACTACCCAAATTGCTGGTCATAATAATCACGGTGTTTTTAAAGTCCACCGTGCGGCCTTGGCCATCAGTTAAACGTCCATCATCTAGCACTTGTAACAGTACATTAAACACATCGGGATGCGCTTTTTCGACTTCATCAAGCAAAATCACGCTGTAAGGTTTACGTCTTACCGCCTCCGTTAAGGTGCCACCTTCTTCATAACCCACATAGCCAGGCGGCGCGCCTATCATGCGTGCTACGCTGTGCTTCTCCATAAATTCGCTCATATCAATACGAATTAAATGGTCTTCTGAGTCAAATAAAAAACCAGCCAAAGCTTTGCAAAGCTCGGTTTTACCAACGCCCGTTGGGCCTAAGAACAAAAAGCTACCATACGGCCGATTTGGGTCACCTAAACCTGATCGACTACGGCGAATAGCGTCTGAAACTAAACGCACCGCTTCATCTTGACCAACTACACGTTCATGTAACTTATCTTCCATTTTCAGCAGCTTTTCGCGCTCGCCCGTCATCATTTTGCTTACAGGGATTCCCGTCGCGCGGCTCACTACTTCGGCGATTTCGTCTGCCCCCACTTCGGTGCGTAGCATTTTATTCTTTTGTACAGGCGCATTTTCGGCTATATTATCAACCGTAGACGCTTGTTTTAATTGGGTTTCCAGCGCGGGTAACTTGCCATATTGCAACTCGGAAACTTTTTGCCACTCGCCTTTGCGTGTGGCTTCTTCCATCTCAAATTTTACTTTCTCAATGGCTTCTTTAATATGACTGGTGCCTTGCACTTGGGCTTTTTCGGCCTTCCAGATCTCTTCTAAATCAGAATACTCTTTGGTTAGCTTGGTAATTTCTTCTTCAATTAAACCGAATCTTTTAAGGCTGCCTTCGTCCTTTTCGCGTTTTACCGCCTCGCGTTCAATTTTTAATTGAATTAATCGACGCTCTAATTTATCCAAACTTTCGGGTTTAGAGTCAATTTCCATTTTAATGCGGCTTGCCGCCTCATCAATCAAATCGATGGCCTTGTCAGGCAAAAAACGGTCTGTAATATAGCGATGGCTCAACTCGGCTGCCGCAACAATTGCAGGGTCAGTAATTTCCACACCGTGATGCAGCTCGTACTTTTCTTGCAGGCCGCGCAAAATGGCAATTGTCGCTTCTACGCTTGGTTCATCGACTAAAACTTTTTGAAAACGTCGCTCTAAGGCCGCATCTTTTTCAATGTATTTTCTATATTCATCTAACGTCGTCGCGCCCACGCAATGCAACTCGCCACGCGCCAGCGCAGGCTTGAGCATATTACCAGCATCCATTGCACCTTCGGCCTTACCCGCGCCCACCATAGTGTGAATTTCATCAATAAAAACAATCGTTTGACCTTCATCTTGCGCTAATTCTTTTAGCACACTTTTTAGCCGCTCTTCAAAATCACCACGATATTTGGCACCCGCCAGTAAAGCTGCTATGTCTAAGGATAAAACCTTTTTACCTTTAAGCGAATCTGGTACTTCGTTATTGATAATGCGCTGGGCGAGCCCTTCTACAATCGCGGTTTTACCTACGCCTGGTTCGCCAATTAGCACGGGGTTATTTTTGGTACGACGACCTAAAATTTGAATCACGCGGCGAATTTCATCATCACGTCCGATGACGGGATCAAGCTTGCCTAAACTTGCTCTTTCTGTGAGATCAAGCGTATATTTTTTAAGTGCTTCGCGATTGCTTTCGGCATCACTATCATTCACTGTATCGCTGCCACGCACCGCCATTATCGCCACTTCTAGCGCATTTTTGGTTAAGCCATTGGCTTTGAGTAGCTTGCCGGTTGCGCCTTTATCATCCGCGAGTGCGAGTAAAAACATCTCGCTGGCAATATAAGCATCGCCACGCTTTTGCGCGAGTTTATCGGTGATATTTAACAGGTTGTTCAAGTCGCGCGAAATCGCAATTTCACCGCCACTATTGTCTGATTTTGGCGAATTGCTAATGGCCGTACTAAGCGCAGTTTTAAGCGAATTAATCTGTACACCCGCTTTTAACAACAGTGAAGCCGCACTGCCGTTTTCTTCTTGCAGCAAGGCCAGCAACAAATGTTGCGGCTCAATCGCCGTGTTATCTGCGCCCAGCGCGATACTTTGTGCATCACTTAAGGCTTGTTGAAATTTGGTAGTGAGTTTATCGAAGCGCATATTGCCTCCTTAATTAACATACGACTAAGGTGGGGCAATTTCAGCTAATTGCAATATCAAATCGGCGCAACACCAATATTCCAGCTACGACCTTCGTCGCTGGAAATAGCTTGCATATTAGCTTTGACGCCATTTTCAACTTGTTGCCAAGTGACAGTAATACTTTGATTTTTAATCAAAAATTGTGGATTAATTGGCACTAGCTTGCTTAAGCGTTTTGGAGTGCTCGACACCCAAGCTTCGTCATCCATGCGCGCAAAAAATAAGCCGCCGCCAGCTTCAGCCCACAGCATGTGCCAGCCCCAGTCGCCGCCTTGTGAAAAAGCCAGTGGTTTAAAGTAACAGCTAGATGCCTCTTGGCCACGATTAAACGTCACGCGTTGAATTTGCGCAGGTAAATTGACGTTATGCACGATGATTGCCAAGTCGTGCGCGTTATTTTCAAAACTAAACTGGGTTAAGGTAAAACGCTCAAGTTGCTGTTGACTATTTTTCTTAATGGCTTCAATCTTGTCACACAAGCCAGTATCGTCGGCTTGCGCGCTTAAACTCAATAGCATTGCGATTAAAACAAGTTTTTTCATGTAGCCAATTTTAATTTAACCAGTTGATTAATATAAACTAAAATTGAGATTAACACAAAAGAAATACCTGCTAATGGCAATAAAACAAATAAAATCCCAATCGTTATTTTTAAGCCAAATGGCAGCTTACTACTGGCTGCTATTGGTGCACTAAGCGTGTTCTTACTACGGCGTTTTAGCCACATGGTGATGCCCGCAATCACGGTCGTCACCAGTGTGATGCACACAACAAGCAGAGCCAATTGGTTAATTGCACCAAACTGCTTTCCTTGATGTGTAGCAACACTAAACTCCACCGTTTTACCCAATGCACTATATTGTTGCCAAGGGATATCTTGCATTACCGCACCAGAATACGGGTTAATGTAAAGCGTACGCTGGCCTTGCTTGCATGGGTGAATAACTCACGCTAATCACATCTATTGGCGTTTGTGGAAGCGCAATCATAAGCTTAGGTTTGCTTGTATCAATGCTGTTAGCTTGCAATGTGGCAGTTAATTTATCTAGTGAAATAAACTGCATAGCACCATCTTGCACAGTAGGAGCCTCTGCTTTGCGTACCGCCCATGGCAAATCGGCATTTTCATGATGATGTTCATGCGTTTGGCTGTCACCCAGCGTTGGCGTAGCACTAAAGCCTGGGCTGCTGGCTAAGTTTATGTTTAATGTGCCTAAGCTTGCTAAACGGTCGCCCCAAAAACTTGTCCATGGCAGGCCTGAAAAAATTAAAAAAACCACAAAAAACAGGTTAAAAAAAGCAGGTACAGCGTGTATGTCACGCCAAAATTTTCGGCCCTTTTCTTGCAACCTAGGGTAAACCACCCCTGCCGCTTGGCGTTTACGTGGCCACCATAAATATGCGCCTGTCACCATCATCGCCATTACCCAAGACACAGTCAACTCAACCAGCCAGCTACCCACGGCATAGCCACCGATTTTATCTATGAGCAATTTGCCGTGCAGACGCGAAATCACAGCCATCAAACGCCAATCTGATTCTACTTTGCCTAATATTTTGGCTTGATAAGCGTCAATAAATACATCTTCATCAACCCTGTTATTGCTTATTTTCCATGTAAATGACTCATCCACCGCACGCGGGTAAATCACATGGACTATTTGTGCAGAAGGATATTGCTTGGTAATTAATACCGCTTGTTGCTGAATACTTATTGCGCTTTGTTGCGGCTTAACTTGTGGTTTTATTTGCATCAAATTAGCATACCAAACGCGCTCTATTTCATGCTCAAACAAATAAAGTGCACCTGTTATCGCCATTATCAACAACACAGGCGCTACCAAAAGCCCCACATAAAAATGCCAGCGCCAGACGGCTGCATAAGTTTTAAAATTAGTGTTCATATCTGACACATCACTAGAACCTGTATGTAAGCGTGAATTGAGCCGTTCGGGGCTGGCTTGGGGCAAGCGTGAAATTAAAAACACCCGCTTCGCCACCCGTGTAGTAGTGCTTATCTAAAAGATTGGTCAGGTCAGGTTAAGTTGCGCACGCCAAAATCAAAACCATCGCGGTTCTGATGATTGAACTCGGTCAGCAACGTCAGCTTGCTATCCTCGTTATGCCAAGAAATGGCGGGTGCTATTGAGTAAGAATCGTAAGCTCCATTGTGGCGGAACGTGTCATTTTGCTCAAAGGCACCATTGAGTCGCATAGCAAAACCATTTTTTTCATCTGTGTTAACATCGAATGTCGCAGGACCTTGGCCAAATTGCCCAACCAGTAATGAAGCTTCACCAAAGTATTCAGACATGGGGTGCTTAGACACCGTGTTAATTTGGCCGCCCAGTGAGCCGAGGCCTCCGTAAAGTGCGCCAGCAGGACCCTTGAGCACTTCCACCTGCTCAATATTTTGTGTATCGCGGTAGGCAATGTAGCCATAGTTGCGAAAGCCATCGCGCAGACCATTACTCGTGCTAAAACCACGTATGTTAAAAAAAGTTGCGGCATTGCCGCCGTAATTAGATTCGGCGTGTATACCGCTAACATTTTTCAATAACTAATTTGTCTGCGTCACCGAGCGGTCACGTAGCACCTGTTGCGGAACTACTTGAATAGAAAGCGGCATTTCCATCAATGGCGTATCGGTTTTAGTCGTTGCTGCTTTAGCCAGCGGATTGCTTGGCAATGGCGCGCTTACGCTTACTTCGTCTAAGTTAATTGTTTCGGTTTCGGCGGCTATAGCGGTATTTAAAAAGGTAATAACGAGCGCGCCCAAGGCGCACACGCCTGCACGTATGCTCATGCGGATGTTCATGTTGGTAGTCCTATTCTGTATTATTTAGAAGGCAGTGTTAATGCCAAGTGCGGCTGACCAATCGGGTGTGAGTTGCGCGCCATTCATGTTTTGGTAGAGTGGTTTTTGTACAAAACCATACACTTGCACTGCAGGCGTTATGCGGTAACTTAAGCCTGGGCTTATGCTCACGGTGCGGCTGCCAGAGTCGGCAGGCTCTGCATTGGCGCCACTGTCACGAGATTTATGCTGTAAGTTTAGTTGCAACATCAAGCTTAAATCGGGCGTTGCGTTATAGCTGATACCAACGTCTGCACTTAATTTTCGGCCTGGTTTGAAATTATCGCGATCGCTAACCATTTGTTGCCACATGCCTTGCGCAAACCAGCCTAAATTGCCATCGTGATGGTTGTAATACGCGCCGAGTAACGAATCGACACTGCCACTGCCAGGTTGCAAAGTGCGCTCAGCTTCTTCTTCGCTATTACGTTCATGGATGCTGCCAGTAGGCAATTTTAGGCCGAATCGTACGCCCGCATTGGCATGTTCGTCGTTATAAAAGCGATAGCGCGCTAATGCTTGCACATCACCAATGCCAGAAAAATTCCAGTTTTCAACTTCAGGGTCAGTGCCACCAAGCCCATCGTCTTTATTAAAAATGTGATTGTGCGCACGGCTAATAAATGGCACTTTAAAGGTCATGCCCCAATCAGCGTTAATGTTCCAGTCGAGCGTGGTCAGCAAGTTGCGGTTAATGGTACGCACTTCGTCGTGCTCGCCCACTTCACCTGCTGGGGCAACTTTATGTGTGCCGCTACGTAATTGATCCAAATCGATAAACTCAGCGCGAATATCTAAGCGCACACCTGGTTTGCTGGCAACGCCTTGAATATCCCAATCGGTGCTTAAACTGCAAAATGCGCCACCGCAACTGGCTTGTGCTGCCAATGGCAATAATAGTAGCGTTAACGCTAATGGTTGAATAACTTTCATGATAAACCTCTCAAACTTTTAATGCGTTAATAGACGCAAAGTAATCATTGGCTCAAGCCAATGATTAAACTAAATTAAATAATTGAGAAGCTAGGTGGGGCTTGGGCTGGAGGTGAAACGTAGGTGTGGCTTGCAAAAACGGGTACTGCGTATTCGGCGGCTTGCTGTGCGCTGGCCGTTAATTGCGCAATGATGACTGAATTGCCAGCTGGCAATGCTGCTGCAGAAAAATGACCACCACAAAATGGACAATGCTCAAGGTGCATGGCGATATTTTTAGGCTGTGCAGCTTGTTTCACTGCAAAATCCACTGAAAGCTGCTGGCCTTTGGTAGTTTGCACTTGAATACTGATTTTTTTGCCGCTGCTAGAACAAATTTCTTGGATAAAACTATTATTACCGTTTTGCGCAGCAATTGCATGGGAGATACTAGGCGCAAGCGATGCAAATATAATCGCAAACAGCGCGACTTTGTGCATCAAGCTAAATAATTTTTTTGACAACATTTGCGCATTGTACATTTACTTAGGTAAAATTCAATAGCTCTATTGAGCTACAACTTAGGAAAATAATGGCCACAGGTAGTTTATTAGCATTGTTAGACGATATCACAACCATACTCGATGATGTATCGGTAATGACACAAATGGCGGCCAAAAAAACCACCGGTGTTTTGGGTGATGATTTAGCTTTAAACGCACAGCAAGTAAGCGGCGTGGCGGCTGAGCGCGAGTTGCCCGTGGTATGGGCGGTGACAAAAGGCTCGTTCATTAATAAGATTATTTTAGTACCTGCCGCCTTAGCCATTAGCTATTTTGCACCTTGGGCGATTACACCATTGTTAATGCTAGGCGGCGCATATTTGTGTTTTGAAGGTTTTGAAAAAATTGCCCATAAATTATTGCATGGTGCAAAAGATGAAGAAAATCACGACAAAGCCCTAGACCAAGCAATAATAGACCCAAAGATCGATTTAGTCGCGCTAGAAAAAGATAAAATTAAAGGTGCAATTCGTACTGACTTTGTACTTTCTGCCGAGATTATCGTGATTGCGCTGGGCACGGTGGCTAGCAAAACGTTTGCTCAGCAAGCAACTGTGGTTTCACTTATAGCGGTCATCATGACCATAGGCGTTTATGGTCTGGTAGCGGGCATTGTTAAGCTAGATGATATTGGTTTGCACTTAATGCTCAAAAAAGGCAAAAGTGTTTATCGCCAATGCCAGCGCAAAATTGGCAATGGTTTATTAATGTTTGCGCCAAAACTGATGCGCTTTTTAAGTGTAGCTGGCACCGCTGCCATGTTTTTGGTGGGCGGCAGCATTATTGGCCATGGCCTGCCGTTTGTGCATCATATAAGTGAATCTATGGTTGAAGTTTTGCAACCTGTTAACGGCATGTTGGCTGCCATTGCGCCGCATTTATTGGATGCTATTGTCGGTTTAATTATTGGTGCGATTTGCGTAGGATTATTTGAAATTGGGACTAAATTACTACCAAAAAAAACTTAAGCAATAATTTTCACTCATCATCCGAAAATCGTTGCTCCTGAAAAGGGTCGGCCTCATTGTGATAGCCACGCACTTCCCAAAACCCGCGTCTATCATGTTCGTGCAGCTCGATGGCCTTAAGCCATTTTGCACCTTTCCAAGCATAACGCTTAGGCACAATCATGCGCACAGGGCCACCATGCGCGGTAGTGAGCGGGTAGCCCAACACAGAGTGAGCAACGATCACATCTTCATCGAGCAAGGCTTCTAGCGGTAAATTGGTGGTGTAGCCATCATATCCATGCAGCGTGACATATTTTGCAGTGTCTAGTGGCGCGGCCAACATGAGTAAATCTTGCGCCTTAACGCCTAGCCAGTCCATATCCAGCCTAGTCCAACGCGTCACACAGTGAAAATCTGACACATCGGTAGTTTGCGGCAAATTTTGAAAAGCATCCCAATCCAGATTCAACTCGTTTTCTACCGAACCGTAAATCTTTAGCTTCCAATTGGTTTTGTTAATGTCAGGCAGAATGCCTAAATCTAAAATAGGGAAATTTTTAACCTCAGTTTGCCCAGCAGGCACACGAATATTGGCATTTACTTTGCCCGCCGTGTTACCTTGCGTTTTTGATCTCTGCGCAATGGCGACTTTACCTGCAATAAGTTTTTTCCAATCTGGCACTTTTCATTCTCCACGCATGAAAACGCTTGAGTCCACATGCGCAAACGCGCGTAATCTATTCTGTTTACTTACTTTCTGTTTTACTGGCTTTAAAACTATCCAACAAAAGCAAGCCAACCCCCACACAAATCGCGCTATCCGCCACATTAAAGGCTGGCCAGTAATGGTTATTCAAGTGAAAATTTAAAAAATCCACCACGTAGCCCAAGGTAATTCTGTCATACAAATTACCAATTGCACCGCCTAATACTAGGGCTAGGCCAGCGCAGAAAAGTTTTTCGTTAGTATGTTTTTTTAGTAAATAAATGATAACAACCGACGCCACAATCGAAATGCCATTAAAAAACCACTTTTGCCAACCGCCGGCATCGTTTAAAAACCCAAAGGCTGAGCCTTCGTTGTGATAGCGCACTAAGTCAAAAAAACTGGTGACAGAATGCAAATCACCAAACACAAAATGCTGCCGAATCAAGTGCTTGGTGAATAGATCGAGCGCGATGACGATTGCACTGATGCTAAACCATTTAAGCATATTTTCTAGCCTCGCCCGCACCAAATAAATTGCTTACACAGCGCCCGCAAATCGTTAAATGCGCAGCGTGCGAGCCAACATCTTCGCGGTAATGCCAGCAGCGCTCGCATTTTTTATGCGCGCTAGGACTTACATTAAACATTAACGACCCTGCGTGTTTATCAGGATCTCTTTTCACTACAGTCGCTTTTGATGTAATAAAAACAAAACGTAGGTCATCCCCCAATTTTAACAATACTTCATAATAAGTCTTGCTATCAGCAAAAATCGTTAAATCCACTTGCAATGAAGATCCGATTAAACCTTTTTCACGCTTTTCTTCAATGGCTTTATTTACGAAGCCACGGACATCTACAATGTCCTTCCAATCCAAAATATCCTCTTCGCTAAGTCCATCCGCTGGCAATTGATACCAAACTTCCGTAAAAACAGTTTCGTCCTTACCCAAACCTAAGGTCTGCCAAATTTCAT
>JANXWL010000005.1 GCA_025351225.1 Methylotenera sp.
TATTGGATAGCATCGATCAACCCGCGATTGATTTAATGAGTGCACAATCTATCAATCAAAGCAAAATAAACCAAAGTATGTTGCTTGGCTTGATTTTGAAGCATTTAGCGGATGTATTAAGCACCTTTGAGAGCCACGGTTTTGTTGGCCTGCGAGATGAATGGTTAAGCTACCATGCGTATCAAAATAAGCCTGTAAAAATGCTGTTGCCAAACGGCACAGATGTGCATGGCGTTGTAAAAAGCGTGGCAGATGATGGCATTTTACTGGTAGAAACGGCATTGGGTTTGCAGCGCTTTTCTGCTGGTGAAATATCGTTAAGAAGCGCAATTTAGCAAGGAGTCGAATAATGTTATTAGTGATTGATATTGGTAATACACGCACCAAATGGGCGCTGGCAGGCGATGATGGACGTTTGTCTGAGTTTGAAGTTTGCATGAATGCGAATATTGCAGCTTCAAACCTAAGTGCTGCCTCGCAAAAAGCTGATAGGGCGCTGATTGCAAACGTGGCTGGTGAGGCATTGGCGCAGCAAATAGCACAATTATTAATGCCCTTAGAAGTGAGTTTTGTTAGCGCAAGTGCGCAAGCAGGCGGCGTAACGAATGGTTATGCCAAACCTGAAAAGCTTGGCGCAGACCGCTGGGCAGCGCTGGTAGCCGCTTGGCATATCAACAAACATCCTTCGTTGGTGGTTAATGCAGGCACGGCTGTTACGATAGATGCGCTTGATAGTAAAGGTGCGTTTCTGGGTGGCTGCATTATGCCTGGTTTGCGTGTAATGCATGAATCACTCAGTAACAATGCTG
Organism: Methylotenera sp.; assembly: GCA_025351225.1. Taxonomy (GTDB): domain Bacteria; phylum Pseudomonadota; class Gammaproteobacteria; order Burkholderiales; family Methylophilaceae; genus Methylotenera_A. Next base: position 810 of record JANXWL010000005.1, read on the forward strand.
CGCAGTTAAAAATGGGCGAAGGCATTTCGCAGAATTTCCCGATTAATACGCAAGACGCAATTGCAACTGGCAGCTTAAATGCGGTTGCTGGCGCGATTGGTATCATGTTAAAACGTCTAGAAAAACAATGCGGCTGGCTACCAAAGCTGATTTTAAGCGGGGGTGACGCTAACAAAATTGCGGACGCCTTAAAACTAAACTTAAAACAGGTTATCATTACAGAAAATATTGTATTGCAAGGCCTTGTATTGTTAGCAAAAGACTAGCGTTGTTAGTAAAAAAAGTCTCTGTTACAGAAAGAAATGAAATGAAATTATTAGTTTGGATATTGGTGTTGTTGAATCTAGGTTTACTGGCGTATTTTAATCTTGATTTAATTTTGCCCAAACCCGCCGTAGTTGATCGTGCTATTCAACCTAAAAATTTAAAATTGTTGACCGAAAAAGAGTTGGAATTACTACCGAAAAAAATTCCAGTTACAGTAGTAGCCAGCAAAACGCCTGATGTACAAGAGGCTGAACAAGTACAAACTAGCTGTTACAAATGGGGTAACTTCACCAAAACTAACTTACCTGCAGCGCAAGTGGTGTTAGTACGCTTGGGCTTGCAAAGCGACGTTAATCAAGAGGCGAATGCGCAAGAAGATAAACGTTTTTGGGTCTATTATCCACCTTTAAAAACGGCTGATTTAGCACGCAAAAAAGCCGAAGAAATGAAGGCATTGGGCGTGGATGAGTTGTTTATTGTGCAAGACTCACAATGGCGCAACGCTATTTCGTTCGGCCTATTTCAAGACGAGCAATTGGCAACCAAGTTGTTAAATGAGCTGCAAAGCAAAGGTGTTAAAGGCGCAGCTAAAGCTTTGCATAATCCTGGTAAATCATTAACTAGCTTGCTGATTAAAGCAGTGAGTGTTGATGCTGCAGCCGAGTTGCATAAGGTAAAGCCAGAGTTCGTTGGCACAGAGCTTGCCACAACTGCTTGCCCGCCATAGTTATGGAAACAGTTTGCCCGGATTTAAAATATTATTCGGGTCAAACGTTAATTTAAGCGACTTCATCAGCGCCATGGTTGTTGGGTCAATCTCTCGCGACACGAATGGCCGTTTTGCCATGCCCACACCATGCTCGCCCGATAGCGTGCCTTGCAATGACAGCACCAAGCTAAATACTTCATCTAAACAGGCGTAAGCACGCACCATTTCCTCGGCATTATCTGGGTTAACTAGCAAATTCACATGAATATTACCGTTGCCTGCATGGCCAAAATTGACATTGCTAATTTGATAATGCGCGCTTAATTTTTCTAGCCCTGTCAGCAATTCTGGCAAGTGCGAAACGGGTACGGCAATGTCTTCGTTAATCTTTTTAGGTGCAATGTCTTTAAGCAAAGGCGATAACGCTTTGCGCGCCGCCCATAGTGCTTTGGTGTCGTGCGCGGGCTTGGCTTCTATCAGGCCATCTACTTGGCAGGCTTGCAAAATCGCTTCAGTGGCTTCTACAATTTCTTGCTGACTGCCATCCACTTCAATCATTAAATACGCTTTGGCGTTTTCTGGCAGCAAATTTTTATGTCTGCCGCGTATTAAATTAAGTGCACCATTATCTAAAAATTCTAGCGCGCTGGGTGTGTAAGGCTGCGCCATAATCGCGGCAATGGCTTTAGCGCAACTATAAGTATCGATAAATTCAGCCGTTAAACCACCCGTGTGTTTGGGTAATGGCGTGAGTTTGAGTGTGGCTTCGGTAATCACTGCCAGCGTGCCTTCGCTACCTACAATCAGTCGTGTTAAATCGTAACCTACTACGCCCTTGCTAGTGTAGCAACCTGTTTTGATAATGTCACCATTGCCTATTACGGCTTTTAGACCAAGCACATGGTCACGCGCTACGCCGTATTTCACCGCATGCGGCCCTGCGGCGCAGGTGGCCAAGTTGCCACCAATACTGCAATAGGCCGCGCTGGATGGGTCTGGCGGCCAAAAAAATCCAACCGGTTTAATCGCATCTTGTAATACTTGATTCAACACGCCTGGCTCAATAATCGCCATGCGATTGTCAGGGTCAATGCTGATAATAGTTTGCATACGCTCTAATGACATTACTACGCCGCCAGCCTCAGGCACGCTACCGCCCGCTGTGCCAGTACCACGCCCACGCGGCACGACAGGTATTTTGTGCTGATTACATAATTGGATAACCGATTGTACTTCTTCGGTATTCAGCGGAAAGACAACTGCAATGGGGTTGTGATAATTGCGAGAATTGTCGTAGGCGTAAGCGTAGCAATCGACAGGGTCGGTAAAAACCCTATTTTTTGGTAATGATTTTTGTAAATTGACTATAAAGTCAGTAGGCATAAAGACTTAACGTTTTTTGATATATAAGTCAGTTATCGTACCTTCTTTCATCTCAGCTGCAAAGCAAATGGTTTCAGATAAAGTAGGGTGCGCATGAATGCTCAAACCTAAATCATGCGCATCTGCGCCCATTTCAATGGCTAATACTGCCTCTGCCAATAATTCACCCGCATTAACGCCAACAATGCCTGCGCCAATTAGCCTATGCGTAGTTTTGTCGAATATTAATTTAGTGGTGCCTTCGGTACGGTTTACTGAAATCGCGCGGCCGCTGGCTGCCCAAGGAAAACTGGCTTTTTCAATCTCAATACCTTTAGCTTTTGCATCGGTTTCGGTCATGCCAGCCCACGCGATTTCTGGGTCGGTATAGGCAACGCTAGGAATCACAGAGGCGACAAACTCTACTTTATGGCCAGCGATGACTTCGGCTGCCACTTTGCCTTCGTGCGTAGCCTTATGAGCTAACATCGGTTGGCCGACAATATCGCCAATGGCGAAAATGTGACTTACATTGGTACGCATTTGTTTATCCACTGCAATAAAACCGCGCTCGTCAACATTCACACCAGCTTTATCTGCGCCGATATTGTTGCCGTTAGGCTTGCGACCGATTGACACTAAAACACGGTCGTAAATTTGAATTTCTTTAGGCGCTTCTTCACCCTCAAAACTAACATGAATACCATCTTTTTTGGCTTCCATCTTAGCTACTTTGGTTGAAAGCATAATCGCTTCAAAGCGTTTTTCCATACGTTTTTGTAGCGGGCGTACAAGGTCGCGGTCGCAACCTGTAATGAGGCCATCCATAAATTCAACCACGCTTACTTTGCTGCCCAGCGCATCGTATACCGTACCCATCTCAAGGCCGATAATGCCGCCGCCAATCACCAATAAACGTTTTGGAATATTATCTAATTTTAGCGCGCCTGTAGAATCCATAATGCGGCTATCAACTGGCGCGTTGGGGAATTTGGTGGCTTGTGAGCCTGCCGCAATAATTGCATTTTCAAAGCTAATGCTGGTAACAGTACCATCTTCTGCGGTCACAGCAATTGTGTTAGGTGATGTAAATTGTCCGTTTCCGACTGCCACCATAACGCCTCGCTGCTTAGCCATTTGTGCTAAGCCACCTGTTAGCTTGGCGACCACATCGTTACTTTTCCAGTTTTTTAAGGCTTCTAAATCAATATTTGGTGTGCCAAAGCTTACGCCATGTGCGGCAGTTTCTTCAGCCTCTGTAATAACTTTTGCCGTATGTAAAAGCGCTTTAGACGGAATGCAACCAACGTTTAAACATACACCGCCAAGCGTGCTGTAACGCTCTATCAGCACTACTTTTAAGCCTAAATCGGCCACGCGAAAAGCCGCAGTATAGCCACCAGGGCCGCTGCCTAAAACAACAACCCGCGTCGACAAATCTGCGCCTTGAACTGCTTGGCTCGCTACAACTGTATTGACCGCAGCTAGCCCTGTGTTTTGTGCTACCTGCACCGTTTTTTCTTGTTCTAAGGCAGTAGGTGTTGCTATAACCGCTGCTGATTCTATTAGCAGAATTAATGAGCCTTTAGCCACTTTGTCACCTACTTTTATTTTTAATTCTTTCACTACGCCCGCGTGTGAGGATGGGATATCCATCGACGCCTTATCTGATTCAACAGTCATTAATGAATCGTCAATTGCGATGATGTCGCCAACTTTTACCAGCATTTCAATCACATCAACGCTATCAAAATTGCCAATATCGGGGACGTTTACTTCAATTAATGTTTGCATGCCTTGCCTTTACAATCTAAAAAATGCGCCTTTTGTTAGTTGCGCACTTGTGAAACTAACGTAAGCTTTGCGTGATTTTATCATTAAATCCAGCGTTTCATCGCCTAATACCGAGTAATTGGTAGTATGATTTGTTTGCTCGTTTTGGCCTAAATTAAGCTAACCGTTAAATTGACAATGGGATGATGTATGCCGTTTTTAAGCGCAATTTTTAAATTAATCAAACTATTTTTTGTTAGCGTTTGGCAGATACTCAGCACCATTCTCAGCTTCTTTTTCGGATCAATTCATTACCAGCCACCTGCTTGGATGCGCTGGATAATCGCCAAACTGGGTGGAAGCCTTTCCAGTTTTTGTGCAAAAATTAATGCTAAACCGCTCAAAAGTTTAGGTGTTTTGGCTTTGCTGGCAGCACTTGGCGCAGGTGCTTGGCATGGCTACAAGCTATATGAGGCGCGACCAAAGCCGCAGATGGTTAAAATAGCTTTAACCGCACCCACTAGAACGGTGATTGAAGAGAACTTACCGCCAAATCCGCTCGTTTTGGTTTTCGATTACTCAGTTGCGCCCATTGCGCTGGTTGGAAAAGATGTAACCGAAGGCATTGGCCTGATGCCCGCATTGCAGGGTACTTGGCATTGGGATAATGAAAACACGCTGACTTTTAAGCCCAAGACTGACTGGCCAGTGGGCATTAAGCACAAAGTAAGTTTAAGTGCAAAAGCATTGATGCCCAAAACATTGTTAGAACAATCAACGCTAGAATTTATTTCGCCTGCCTTTGCGGCCAGCATTAGCAGCAGCGAGTTTTACCAAGACCCTACTAATCCCGCCATGAAAAAAGTGGTGATTAATCTTAACTTTAGCCATCCTGTTGATACCGCAAAATTAGAGAAAAGCATCACGCTAAAAATGCGTAGCGCGCAAAAAGGCTTGCTCGATTTTGGCAGTGACAATACACCATTTGTGGTGAGCTACGATAAGCTCAAACTGAACGCTTATATTCACAGCGCAACTTTAAATATCCCTAAAGACGATAGTGTGCTGGATGTGACCATTGGCGAGGACTTAAAGGCGGCGCGTGGTGGCAAGCCGTTTGAAACTGCGCTCACACAAAGCATTAATGTGCCTGGGCTTTACAGTTTGCAGGTGAGCGATATTGCGCCAACCGTAGTCTCTAACGAGCAAAATGAGCCTGAGCAAATTTTGGTGCTAAGCGCATCAGCTGCCGTGCATGAAAAAGAAATGGCGTCGCACATTAAAGCCTGGGTACTACCGCGCGATAAGCCCAATAGCAAGCCAGAAGAACTGCAATATCCGCATGTGTGGGGCGAGCAAGAGATTACGCCAAGCTTGCTTGCAACAAGCCAAGCACTTGATTTACAACAAATTCCAGCCGAGCGTGAAAATATTGAAGTGCATTCGTTTAAATACAAAGCCAACGTAGGCAAGTATTTATTTGTACAAGTGGATAAAGGCCTAAAATCGTTTGGCGGCTATCAATTGGGCAAAGTCAGTGCACGCGTGTTGCAAGTGCCGCCTTTCCCTGCAGAAGTTAAAATTTTAAGCCAAGGCTCATTGTTGGCCTTAAGTGGCGAGCGCAAAGTGGCAATATTAACGCGTGATTTGCCTGGCGTGCAGATGGAAATTGGCCGCATTTTACCAGGCCAATTGCAGCATTTAATCACGCAAAGCAATGGCGCATTCTCTAGTCCAGAATTCAGCGGAACAATTGATGCCGACAACCTAACTGAGCGTTTTGAAAAAAGCATTCCACTGCAATTGGAGCCAGGCAAAGCGCATTATGAGGCCTTGGATTTAAGCGAGTATTTAGGTAAAATAGGTACGAGTAAAGCACAAGATAAACGCGGTATTTTCTTACTGACGGTACATGGTTACAAGCCCAAAACAGCAGAGGAAAAACAAGTAGAAGCCAATACAGGAAATGCTTCTGGCGATGCTACAGAACAAAATGATGAAGTCTACAATGGCGATCAAACTATGCCAGATGCAGACACGCAAACGGTTGCCAATCCAGAAAACTTTAGCGATAAACGCCTTATTTTAGTCACTGATTTAGGTTTAATCGCCAAAAAAGAGCTGGATGGCACGCAAGTGGTATATGTGCAATCCATTCATACAGGCTTACCTGTTGCGGGTGCACTGGTTGAAGTGATTGCCAAAAATGGCGCAGTTATTTTCAGCCAAACAACCGATGTGAATGGGCGAACTAATTTTGCCAAGCTAGATGGTCTGCAACGCGAACGCGCGCCAGTGTTGTATCTGGTTAAAAAAGCTGGCGATTTAAGCTTTCTACCGATTAATCGTTACGACCGCAATTTAGATTACTCACGTTTTGATGTGGGTGGCGTGGCTAATGCTGCCTCTAGCGATAGTTTAAACGCGTATTTGTTCTCTGATCGTGGTATTTACAGACCAGGCGACACCATGCATATTGGCGTGATTGTTAAAACCGCTACTTGGGAGAAAACTTTAGACGGCTTGCCGCTAGAGGCTGAAATTTTGGACGCACGCGGCTTGACCGTAAAAAAACAAACCATTCATTTGGGCAGTGGCGGCTTTAACGAGCTAGAGTACAAAACGCTGGAAACCGCGCCGACAGGTACTTATACGGTGAATGTATATTCGGTGAAAGACAATAATGCGTATCAGCAATTAGGTTCTGTAAGTGTAAAAGTGCAAGAATTTTTGCCAGACCGCATGAAGGTAAAAACCTTGTTTGCCAAAGATACGACGTTGTACCCAGAAAATAATGAGGGCTGGTTGAATCCCAAAGACTTAAAAGCTAATGTCAATGTTCAAAACTTGTTTGGCACAGCGGCCGAGAATCGACGCGTGACAGCGACCTTAACACTTAGCCCAGCTTATCCTGCGTTTAGTGCCTATAAAGATTATGCATTTTATGACCCACTGCGCGCCAAAGAAGGCTATAGCGAGAAGTTGTCTGACGCGACCAGCAACGCAGAAGGCGTGGCAGAGTTTAAATTAGGACTAGAAAAATATACCAAAGCCACCTATCGATTGAATATTCTCACCCAAGCTTTTGAAGCGGGTGGTGGGCGCGGGGTATCCAGTGAGACGGCGACTTTAATCTCTGAACAGCCTTATTTGGTGGGGTTTAAGGCCGATGGTGACTTGAATTATATTTCGAAAGCCAGCAAGCGCGATGTGGAGTTGATTGCAATTAATTCAACGCTACAAAAAGTGGCTACGGATGATTTAAGCTTAAATTTTGTCGAGCGCAAATATGTGTCGATGTTGATTAAGCAAAGCAACGGTACGTTTAAATATGAATCGCGCAAAAAAGAGGTGGTGATTAAAGAAACGCCTTATAGCATTAAGGCTGCGAGCAATCGTTTGAATCTTGCTACCGAAACGCCAGGTGACTTTGCTTATGTGCTTAAAAACAAAGACGGTCTAGAACTTAACCGTGTGGAATATAGCGTGGCAGGGCTTGGCAATGTGAGCCGCTCGCTAGAGCGCAACGCCGAGCTGCAATTGGTGCTGGATAAAAAAGATTACAAAGCGGGTGAGGACATCAGCGTGAGTATTCGTGCACCTTATATTGGCGCGGGGCTTATCACTATTGAGCGCGATAAAGTCTATGCACAGCAATGGTTCAAGGTGGAAAGCCAAGCCTCTGTACAAAAAATCAAACTCCCTGCTGATTTTGAAGGTAATGGTTATGTGAGTGTGCAATTTGTACGTGACCCGTCGAGTGATGAAATATTCACCAGCCCACTTTCGTACGGCGTTGTACCGTTTGTGACTAGTTTAGCGCAACGCACCAATACGCTTAAACTCAGCAGCCAGCTTTTAATCAAGCCTGGCCAAGTACTTAAAATGAAACTGGAGGCCGTTAAACCTGGCCGCGTTGTAGTGTTTGCGGTGGACGAAGGAATATTACAGGTGGCGCGCTATCAAAATCCTAACGCGCTCGGTTATTTCTTTCAAAAACGTCAATTAGAAGTAGGCACCAGCCAAATTTTAGACATGATTTTGCCAGAATTTAAAAAAATTATGGCGGCAACTGCGCCAGGTGGTGATGCCGATGGTGCACTAGGTAAACATCTCAACCCATTTAAACGCAAAACCGATAAACCTGCGGTGTATTGGTCTGGCATTGTTGATGTAAATGGCAGTAAAGAGTTTGAATACACCGTGCCAGAAACTTTTAATGGCAAATTGCGTTTGCTGGCGGTAATGGTGAATGATGCCAGTATTGGCGTAGCGGATAATTCTGCCACTGTGCGTGGAGATTTTGTGTTGTCACCCAATGCGCCGCTAACAGTGACGCCGGGCGACATCTTTGACGTGAGTGTTGGTGTAGCGAATAACGTACAGGGCTCTGGCAAAGATGCCGCCGTAAACCTTAGTTTGGTCGCTTCGCCAGCATTTGAGTTGGTTGGGATTGCCAAACAAACGCTTAAAATTAGCGAAATGCATGAAGGTGTTGCACTGTATAAACTTAAAGTAAAAGAGGGCGCAGCCGCTAAATTGGGTTCTGCAAGGCTGGAATTTATGGCTCAAATAAATAATCAAAAGTCTGGGCAAAAAAGTGCCAAATTAGGCACCGAAATCAGCGTCCGTCCAGCCACGCCGCACCTGACCATCTTGCAAACGGGCAGCTTTAAGGGTGATGCGCAAGTCACACTTAAACGTAATATGTTTGCGGAGTATCGCGTCGCACAGGCCAGTGTTTCACCATTACCCTTAGTGGCAGCTGGCGGTTTGCTGGATTATTTAAGCAATTATGAGCATAGCTGTACTGAGCAATTGGTAAGCCAAGTGTTGCCGATAATTGTGCTGAACAAACGGCCAGAGTTGTTGGCAAGCATTCAAAATCGTAAAAAAGGCGGTTTTGACAATGCCTTAAATGTGTTGCGCTCGCGTCAAAATGCTGAAGGCGGCTTTGGTCTGTGGGACGCCAGCGTAGGCGCAGATGAGTTTGCCAGCGTGTATGCCGTGCACATGTTGCTAGAGGCGCGCGACCATGCTAATGCGGGCGAAGCAGTGCCTAGCGATATGCTTAAAAAAGGCTTGGATTATTTACAAACCTTGGCCGCAAGTCCAGCCAATAGCCTAGATGATACACGCGTGCGTGCCTATGCTATTTATCTGTTGACGCGTGAAGGCATTGTCACTACGCCCATGCTGGCGACTTTAAGGGCAACGTTAGACGCCAAAGCGTTGACCGATGCTAGTTTTAAAGATTGGAAATCGGACTTAACGGCGGCTTATCTAGCTTCTAGTTACCAATTGTTGCAACAACAACAGTTGGCTAGTGACTTAATCGCCAAACCCATTAAGTTATTAACAGCAAGCAGCGTTGCACCGCTGTACGGGCATTATTACGATGATGTGGTGCGTAACGCGCAAACACTTTATTTGGTATCGCGCCACTTTCCTAACCGCGTAAAAAGTTTGAACGAGCATGCGCTGATGAATATTATGCAGCCCATTTCAGCAGGTCGCTACAACACGCTATCATCATCTTATGCGCTGCTAGGCTTTGATGCGTATGCCAATGTTGCGGGTGAAAAAGCGCTCGTAAAAATGAGCATTAGCGCAATTAATCAACAAGGTAAAATCAGCGCGCTAAACTTGCCCGCCAATATTGCGCCACTGGTGAATATTGCGCCCGATACCGCGCGCTTAAGCTTTAAAGGGCCAAGCGATTTACCGTTATTTTATGCGGTAACTGAGTCGGGCTTTGATATGAAAGCGCCTACTACTGAGCTAAAACAAGGCTTAGAGGTGTATCGCGAATACACCGACGACAAAGGCGCGCCACTTAAAACCATTAAAATGGGCGATGAAGTTACCGTGCACATGAAAATGCGTGCCACGGAAGGTAGTTACGACGATGTGGCGATTGTGGATATGTTGCCAGGTGGTTTTGAGCCTGTGCTGAAAGAATCGGCCGCCACCACAGAATCAGATGCGACGATAGAGCAAACGGAAGGTGTTGATGAAAATGGTTGCGGTTGCCCACTTTGGCTAGTTGGTTGGCGCCCGTTTAATATTGATATTCGCGAAGATCGTGTGGTGTTTTATGGCGCAGTAAGCAGCAATATTACTGAGTTCACCTACAAAATTAAAGCAACGAATAGCGGCCAGTTTGCGGTTCCGCCAGCGTATGCTGAATCGATGTACAACCGCTTGTTGCAAGCACGTTCTGCGCCTAGCAACATTAGTGTGCTACGCGTGGGTAAGTAATCATTGTCACAATTCTGTTGGCGGGTGAGTTACACGAAGCGCAAGTGAGATGCTTTATTACGACGCAACATTCGCGATTTAAAAATCGCTCCTACTCCTCGCGGCGTTGTAGGAGCGATATTTATAGCCCGAACAAGGGTCTGGCGTGGCAAACGCAATGACGTTTTTTTTATGTTTTATACAAGGCAAGCTTTTAAAACCTAGCTTGTTTGCCTTGCTACTGGTTTTTACCTTAACTGGCTTGCGGCTTTACCCTAAGCCCGCCCTCGCTGATTTAATTCCACAATCCTCTGCAATCTACGCGGCTGATGGTACGTTATTGCGACTCACGCTGGCGAGTGACAGCCAATATCAGCTTTGGGCGCCACTAGAAAATATTCAGCCAAAAGCGATTGAGGCAGTAAAGTTGTATGAAGACCGCTATTTTGCTTGGCATTGGGGTGTTAATCCTGTGGCCTTGTTACGCGGTGTTTGGCGCACTTTGTTTGGAGGCTCTCGCCAAGGCGCATCAACAATAACCATGCAATTAGCGCGCGAGATTTACAATATCGATTCGCGCAGTATTAAAGGTAAATTTCAGCAAATTGCCGCCGCAATTTGGTTGGAATGTCGTTACTCTAAGCAGGATATCCTAGAAGCCTATTTGAACATCGCGCCTTATGGCGGCAATATTAAGGGTATCGCCACTGCGAGTTTGGTTTACTTTAACAAATCGCCAAGTCAACTCAATTTACCAGAGGCAATTACGCTGGCAGTGATTCCACAAAATCCCAATAAACGCTTGTCATTATCGAGCCAAAACTCGCCGCTTAACCAAGCCAGAGTTAGATTATGGCAAGATTGGCTTCGGACTTACCCGAATGATATGCAATACAACGCCGACATGGCTTTGCCCGATAAGGCGCTAAATAAAACGCTACATTTGCCTTTTTTGGCGCCACATTTTACCGATGCGATATTGAGCGAGCTTGGCCCAGATGCAACACAACACAATATACGCACGGGTTTAAATAGTCAGGCGCAAGCTACCCTAGAGCGCATGCTAAAAAGCTATGTTGAAAATAACAAAAATATCGGCATCACCAATGCCAGTGCCATGCTGCTTGATGCCAAAACCATGCAGGTAAAGGCCATGGTGGGTTCTGCCGATTATTTTAATGCTGCGATTTTTGGCCAAGTAAACGGCACCGATGCTAAGCGCTCGCCTGGCTCTACGCTCAAGCCTTTTATTTATGCGCTGGCGATGGATCAAAGCTTGATTCATCCAGCCAGTATTTTAAAAGATGCACCTACCAGTTTTGGCCCTTATAGTCCTGAGAATTTTGATGGCCGATTTATTGGCCCAATTACTGCCGCAGATGCGCTGATTCGTTCACGCAACGTGCCTGCTGTGAGCTTAGCAGCTAAGTTATCGCAGCCCAGTTTGTATGATTTTTTGAAAAATTCTGGTGTGAGCGATTTAAAAAGTGAGGCGCATTATGGCTTAGCTTTGGCGCTTGGTGGCGGTGAACTGACTATGCAAGAGTTAGTAGGTTTATATGCCATGTTGGCCAATCATGGTGAGTTTCGGCCGATTATAATGATTCAAGATACCAATAATCCGCAGAAGAGTTACCGCTTAATCAGCGAAGAAGCGGCCTTCATTACGCTGGATATGTTACGGCAAAATCCGCGCCCAGATACTAACGAACCAGACATGCAAAAAGTCGCTTGGAAAACGGGTACGTCTTGGGGCTTTCACGATGCATGGACAATCGGCGTGGCGGGTAACGATGTGCTAGCAGTATGGGTCGGCAATTTTGATGGCAAACCTAACCCAGCATTTATTGGTATTAAAACCGCTGCGTCCTTGTTTTTTCAGGTTTTGGATAGCCTGCGTCATCAGCACCTATTAAGCCCAACTAGCGCGATTGATGCTTTGCCGCCACGTGCGATTAGTAAAGTTAAAGTATGCACTGCCAGTGGCGATTTGCCGAATCAGTACTGCAAAAACTTAAGTGAAACTTGGTTTATTCCAGGAAAATCACCGATTAAAATCAGCAACTTGCATCGTCCAGTTACTATTGATAACACCACTGGTTTGGCTGTGTGCAATGCAGGCGCAAATACACATGAAGAAATTATCGAGTTTTGGAGCTCTGATATGCTGCGCCTATTTCGTGAGGCTGGCATGCCGCGACGCGTACCACCTGCGCTGCCATTAGGTTGCAATCATGCGTTGCAAACCAACTCGGATAACCCGCAAATTACATCACCGTTAAAAGGTGTAACTTATACGATTCGATTAAGCCACCAAAATTTAAAAACGCCAGAGACTATTGCTCTGCGAGCCAATAGGGGCGGGCAGAGTGCTATTTATTGGTTTGCTGATACTAGCTTTATCGCTAAAAGTGAAACAGGCAATGCCGTTGCTTGGACACCGCAAAAAGCTGGTCGTTATGTACTAAGGGCGGTGGATGATGCTGGGCAATCGGATAGCCGCGAGGTGAATATTGAATTTGTGCAATGAAATCATGTTGAAATGCAATGGTGTAATAAGTGGTATAGGGATAATTGTAGTACGTTCCAAAATCTGACTTATCCGCCAGTACAAGTGGATTTTTAAGAACGCGGCGTTGAATTAATTAATCGCGACCGGTTCCCAACAGTTTGTTACTTTCAGAATGAAAAGTTACTTACGTCCAGATTTCTCTGGGCGTTCGACTCTCTCTGATCGCTCAGCTTTCTCTGGGCGCTCGGTTTTTTCTTCGTGTTTTTCTAAACGTTCAGCTTTGTCAGCGCTTTTATCTGCCTTTTCAGCGGCATCTTCAGCCTTATCCATTTTCTTATCGGCTTTTTTATCAGCTTTTTCTGCACGTTTAGTTAAACGCTTTTGTGCACGCTCAGCTTTACGCGCTTCTATCTTGTCTTGATTAGCCTCGAGACGATTGCTCGCATTATTCAGTCCTTTGCTATCGCTGTCTCGAGTTAAGTTTTTTTGTACGCTAGTCGTTGATTGACTCAAAGGTGTTTTTGTTGCTGTTGTTGTGCTGGTATCCGTGGTCACTGTTGCAGCAGTTGAAGTACTATCTGCAGCATAACTTGCGCCTGTAATACTTAAGCATATCACTGCTACTGCTAATGAAATTTTAGATCTGTTCATGGTTGTATCCTTTTTAATTACAATTAATTACGGTTTAAATCCATCTTTACTCATTAAAGATAGGAATGAAACAAACATGATAATACTTGACTAACCTCACATCTACCTGACAAAAAAGTCTAGGGATTGTCAACTAAGTAACTATAAAGTTGTTCAAAATAAATAATATATAAATGTCACTATCAAATGTTAAATTTTAATTAGTTTTCGTCGTCATCATCGTCATGGTGGTGATGTTTATGTTTGTAATATCCTTGCCCATGATGATGTTCATGATGATTATCGTCATCGTAGTAGCCTGACCTATCAGATCTAGCTTCGTAAGATGGCTCAGCAATCACTTTACCCACGCCTGCACCACCAGCGCCTCCAAGTCCAGCACCAACAACTGCGCCTGTTCTACTATGGCTTACTTTACGGCCTACATACGCACCACCAGCGCCACCAGCAGCGCCACCTATCACAGCACCAGCTTGGCCTTCACCTTTAGTCGTGACAGCGCCACCAACACCACCGCCAACCGCGCCACCAATCACCTCGCCATTTTTACCGCCCACTACTCCACCAAGCGCGGTACCAAGCGCAGCGCCTAGACCACCGCCTAATACAGTTTTAGCTGTGCTGTCTTGAGCCATGGCTTGTCCAGATAACAACAGGGCTAACAATAAAGACATTTTAATTAATTTCATTCAAATTTCCTCGCAAAAAAATTACATATACATTATAGAACATTATTAATTACTAATTGAATCAGTAATATCTGACATCAATGTAGGACTTTACCTACATTTAATTGAGCCTTTTTCAAATTGTTCGTTCAATATGACAAAGTTAAACTTAATCTTAACAAATAAAAGCAAATACAATTTTTTGGAAAATTAATCTAATTAAACCATAATCAATTAATCCCTAAGATATTCTGGGGTGCTAAGCTGACAACATAATATCTAGAATAATTGGGGAGTAACTAGGGACAGGCCACGATTAGTTTTAAAGCAACAACCTGCGCACGTCAGACAACATCATGCGCATGTGGCTGGTGAAGCGTGCGCCATCAGCACCATCGACTACGCGGTGATCGTAAGAGAGTGAAAGCGGCAATATCAAACGCGGTTCAAAAGCGTTAGTTTTGGCGTCATATACAGGTTGCATGCTAGAGCGTGAGACGCCTAAAATTGCCACTTCTGGGCAATTAATGATTGGCGTAAACATAGTGCCACCAATGCCGCCTAGGCTAGAGATTGTAAAGCAGCCGCCTTGCATTTCTTCAATTTTTAATTTGCGCTCGCGCGCTTTGGTTGAGAGTTCGCCAAGGTCGCGTGCAATATCTAATACGTCCTTTTGCTGCACATCTTTTACCACGGGTACTACAAGGCCGTCTGGCGTGTCGCAAGCAAAGCCAATATTAAAGTAGTTTTTTAAAATTAAACTGTCGCCATCGGGTGCAAGTGACGAGTTAAAGTTAGGGTAGGCTTTAAGCGCATTCACACTGGCTTTTATTAAGAAGGCCAACATCGTCAATTTAACACCGCGCTTTTCAGCATCGCTTTGCATGGATTTTCGAAATTCTTCTAAGTCAGTAATATCCGCCTGATCAAATTGTGTGACATGCGGCGCGGTAACCCAATTGCGGTGTAAATTGGCACCAGATATTTTTTTTATACGTGAAAGCGGTTTGGTTTCAATATCGCCAAACTGGCTGAAATCAATCACTGGCATAGGTAGTGTTGCTAATGAGCCTAAACCTGCACCCATATTTTCTGTGCGCGGTTTAGCTAGCTCATTTTTTACAAAAGCTTGTACATCAGCTTCTAAAATGCGATTTTTAGGCGCGCTACCTTTTACTAAGGCTAAATTTACGCCTAATTCACGCGCAAACTTACGCACACTTGGGCTAGCGTGCGATGTTTTGGCACCGTTAACCACCACGCTCTCGCCCACTGGCAATGGTTGATGTGTGGGCTGCACTTGCTTCGGTGGTTCTGGTGCAGGGCGGCTAGGTTCAGGAATAATAGGTTTAGCTGTTACAGCGGTAGGTGTTGGCTTGGCTTCGAGTTTGCTTTCTGCCTTAGGCGCATCACTTTCAGATTGCATTTCTAGCGTTAAAATTAAGTGTCCTTGTGCGATTTTATCGCCCACGTTAATTTTGACTGCCTTTACCACGCCAGCAAATGGTGCAGGAATATCCATCGATGCTTTGTCTGATTCTACGGTTAATAGTGAATCATCTTTGGCGATGGTATCGCCTGCTTTCACTAGTACTTCAATCACATCGACAGAATCGAAATTGCCAATATCAGGCACTAAAACATCTTGTAAGCTCATGTTATTAAACCTTTTTTAACCTAAACCGTTACTGGGTTGGGTTTATTAGAATCTAAGTTGTATTTTTTAACTGCCTCGGCCACTTTGGCTGCAGGTAATTTGCCTTCGTCGCTTAACGCTTTTAGCGCAGCAATCACAACGTAATAGCGGTTTACCTCAAAGAAATCGCGTAGTGCTTCGCGACTGTCTGAGCGGCCAAAACCATCTGTACCAAGTGCCACAAATTTATTTGGCACAAAGCGTTGAATTTGCTCAGCAAAGCTTTTCATGTAATCAGTTGATGCAATCACCGGGCCTGCTGCGTCTTTTAGGCAAGCTGCAACATAATTTAAGCGCTGTGGTTTTTCTGGGTTCAACATGTTCCAACGCTCGCAATCTAGGCCCTCACGGCGTAACTCGGTAAAGCTGGTTGCACTCCAAACATCAGCTGAAACGCCCCAGTCTTTTTCTAGTAATTCGGCCGCCGCAATGACTTCACGCAAGATGACGCCGCTACCCATTAACTGGACTTGCATATCCTTAGCATCTTTGCCCTTAGCTGTAGATTTGCTAAAGTTGTACAAGCCTTTCAAAATGCCAGCTTCAGCACCTTTTGGCATTTCTGGGTGCGTGTAATTTTCGTTCATCAAGGTAATGTAGTAATACACATCTTCTTGATTTTGCACCATGCGGCGCATGCCTTCTTGAATAATAACAGCTAATTCATAAGCAAATGTTGGGTCGTAAGAAATACAGTTTGGAATGGTCGCCGACATCAAATGGCTGTGGCCATCTTCATGTTGCAAGCCTTCACCATTCAATGTGGTACGGCCAGCCGTAGCGCCAAGCAAGAAGCCACGCGCACGGCTATCGCCAGCAGCCCAAGCTAAATCACCAATGCGTTGAAAGCCAAACATGGAGTAAAAAATGTAGAACGGAATCATCTGCACACCAGTAACAGAATAGGACGTTGCCGCCGCAATCCAGCTAGAGAATGAGCCTGCTTCGTTAATACCTTCTTCTAAAATTTGACCGTCTTTAGATTCTTTGTAATACATGACTTGGTCAGAATCCATCGGCTCGTACAGCTGGCCTTGGCTGGCATAAATGCCCAACTGGCGGAACATGCCTTCCATACCAAACGTACGTGCTTCATCAGGCACAATGGGCACGACATATTTGCCAATTTGCTTATCGCGCAAAATGGTCGATAAAATGCGCACAAATGCCATTGTGGTGGATATTTCACGCTCACCCGTTGCCACTAACATGTTTTCAAATGCTGATAATGCAGGTACCACAAGCTCATTGCCTTTACGGCGACGCTGCGGCACAAACCCACCCATTGCGGCGCGGCGCTCGGCCATATACTGCATTTCAGGTGAGTCATCTGCAGGTTTGTAAAAACTTAAACTCTCTACTTGTGCATCGGTTATCGGCAAATCAAAGCGATCACGGAATACTTTTAATGACTCAATATCCATACTTTTTTGCTGGTGCGTGATGTTTTGGCCCTCACCTGCTTCGCCCATACCGTAACCTTTAACGGTTTTAGCTAAAATAACGGTTGGTTGGCCTTTATGATTCACTGCAGAATGGTAAGCAGCAAATACTTTATGCGGATCATGTCCACCGCGGTTTAAGCGCCAAATATCTGCATCTGACATGGCCGCAACCATCTCTTTTAGCTCAGGGTATTTGCCAAAGAAATGCTCGCGCGTGTAAGCGCCGCCTTTGGCTTTAAAGTTTTGGTATTCACCATCCACGCATTCTTCCATGCGTTTTTTTAGCAAACCGTCTTTGTCCATCGCCAATAATGGATCCCAATAAGAACCCCAAACGACTTTTAGTACGTTCCAGCCAGATCCTCTAAAATCAGATTCTAGCTCTTGAATAATTTTGCCATTACCCCGCACAGGGCCGTCTAGGCGCTGTAAATTACAGTTAATCACAAAGATTAAATTATCTAATTTTTCGCGACTGGCGAGTGAAATTGCGCCTAATGATTCTGGCTCGTCCATCTCGCCATCGCCGCAAAACACCCATACTTTACGGTCGCTGGTATCAGCAATACCACGGTCGTGGATATATTTTAAAAATCGCGCTTGGTAAATGCCTTGCAATGGCCCTAAACCCATTGAAACGGTAGGGAACTGCCAAAAATCGGGCATTAACCAAGGGTGTGGGTAGCTAGATAATCCGTTGCCACCCGTTTCTTGGCGAAAGTTATCCATTTGATCTTCGGTAAAACGGCCTTCTAAAAAGGCACGTGCATATACACCGGGTGAAGAGTGGCCTTGAAAATACACGCAATCACCGCCAAAGCTATCATTTGGTGCTCTAAAGAAATAGTTAAAACCCGTGTCATACAAAGTAGCAGCCGATTGAAAGCTAGCAATATGCCCACCCACACCAGGCGATTTTTCATTAGCGCGTAATACCGTCATGACCGCGTTCCAGCGCACTAATGCGCGCACACGACGCTCCATTTCTGGATCGCCTGGCAAACGTTGCTGCAAATGGGTTGGAATGGTATTTACATAAGCAGTAGTCGCGTTATAGGGTAAATTACTGCCAGAACGGCGCGCTTGGTCAATCATTGCTTCTAACAAAAAGTGCGCGCGCTCAGTGCCTTCATTTTCAATTACAGCAGTTAGGGCATCTAGCCATTCTTGCGTTTCTAAAGGATCGGTTTCGGTTAATCCTGTTTGCGGATTCATTGTCATGCGTGCGATTTCTCCGTGATTTATTCGCTCGGCGTATAATTACAATTTGCGAAAAGCAACTAAATCTGAATATGAGTGTTCTTAAAGCCTGTAGTGTGGCTTTTTTAGGGTTTTTGGTCAAGTTAAAACATTAATTCACACAGTATTCAATACCAGATTTGCTAGGTTAGTCTACCATTTTATATAAGAGTTGAAAGGCTTGTAATGTCGTTAAAATTATCACAATTTGCAGAACTTAGTAGTGAAAAGTTGCTATCTTCGCATAAACATACATTGTTTGTGGTTGCAGAAAATTATAAAACCGCACTACCTTTTCAAGTCAACATAGATGCAAAGCTAAAACGTAGCCAAGACAAGTTTGAGGATGCGAAGAAATCACCAGTTTTAGTTGAGTTGCCTAACGGCGGATTGCTCAGTGTAGTCATATTGGCTGATCAATTAAGTATGTTTCAACAACATACTTTATTACGCAAAGCTGTAAAACCACTGCTAGATGAAACACCAAGCAGTATCGCAATTGGTGTATTTGGTGATGAAACTACTAAAGAAGCACACGCCTGTGCAGCTTATTATGTAAGCACTGTAAACGCAGCAGAATTGCCTAGTCGCAAAAAAGAACATAAATCTAAGCCATTGAAAGAAATTAGTATTTATGGTTTTAAAGCAGAACACGATTACAGCTACGTAAACGCACGCGTGGCAGGCAATACGCTATGCCGCAGCTTAACCATGCTGCCACCGAATGAGCTAACACCAACCATTTATCGTGCAAAAGTTAAAGAGTTAGCCAAGCAACACGGCTGGACGTTTGAGGAGTTTGATATGCTGGCACTTAAAAAAATGGGTGCAGGTGCGTTTTATGCAGTTGGGAAGGGCAGCGAGCCGATGGATGCGGCGATTGTGCATTTAACTTATTCGCCCGACGATTCTAATAAAAATCATGCGAAAAAACATGTCGCCTTAGTTGGCAAAGGCATTTGTTTTGATACGGGTGGACATAACCTAAAACCTGCAAAATACATGCAAGGTATGCATGAGGATATGAATGGTAGCGCGGTTGCGCTGGGCGTTTTAACAGCGGTAACTATGCAGCAATTACCTGTAAAAATTGATTGCTGGCTGGCCATCGCGCAAAACCATATTGG
>JANXWL010000091.1 GCA_025351225.1 Methylotenera sp.
TTAGGCAAGGGCGCAATTCTAGTGGTTTAAGCATTTGTTGTCAAAGTAAAAACCATTAAAACTAGAGCTTTGAATCAATTTATACTTTAAAACTCGCGGTACTTAAACGTTGAACCTCGCGAAGCTTAAACATTGAATCGAAAGTGCATCACATCGCCATCTTGCACGATGTATTCTTTGCCTTCTAAGCGCATTTTGCCCGCTTCTTTGCTGCCTTGTTCGCCTTTGTTTTTCACGTATTCGTCGTATTGAATCACTTCAGCGCGAATAAAGCCGCGTTCAAAGTCTGTATGAATCACTCCTGCTGCTTGCGGGGCAGTGGCGCCTTTTTTTATGGTCCAAGCGCGTACTTCTTGCACCCCAGCCGTGAAATAAGTCTGCAAGCCAAGTAAATCATAGGCGGCACGAATCACACGATTTAAGCCAGGCTCATCTTGACCAAGCTCACTTAAAAATAGTAGTTTATCTTCGTCGTCTAGCTCTGAAATTTCGCCTTCAATTTTGGCGCAAATGCACACTACAGGTGCATTTTCTGCTTTGCCTAATGCGACTACTTTGTCTAAAAATGGATTGTTCTCGAAACCTTTTTCATCCACGTTGGCTAAATACATCACAGGTTTTACGGTAATTAAGCACAGCGGTTTTAGTAGCTGTAATTCCTCGGCATCCAAATTTAAGGTGCGCACCGCTTTGGCTTGGTCTAAGCAGGGCACGACTTTTTCTAGCACTTTCATTAACGCAATCGCATCTTTATCACCACTTTTAGCTTTTTTGCCTTCGCGTTGCATGGTTTTTTCAACCGTTTCCATATCCGCCAAAGCGAGCTCGGTATTAATCACCTCAATATCAGAAAGCGGATCAATCTTATTCGCCACGTGAATCACATTGCCGTCTTCAAAACAGCGTACTACGTGCGCAATGGCATCTGTCTCGCGGATGTTTGCAAGGAACTTGTTACCCAAGCCTTCGCCTTTAGACGCGCCAGCCACAAGGCCTGCAATGTCGACGAACTCGACAATGGCAGGTTGCACTTTTTGCGGTTTAACAATATCAATGAGCGGCTGCAAGCGCGTATCTGGCACCTCTACAATGCCTACATTTGGCTCAATGGTGCAAAACGGATAGTTTTCCGCCGCAATACCTGCTTTGGTGATGGCATTAAATAAGGTAGATTTTCCTACATTCGGCAAGCCGACAATTCCGCATTGCATATTATTCCATTCATCTTTTACGCAATCTCTGCGTTGTTTTCAATTTTCAGTGACTCGCCGTACTATTTGTACTGCCTCGTCCCTTCGAATTTCAACGCCTGTGACTTAAATTTAAAGTCTTGCGCAAAATCTGAACCGACTGGCGATACTTATTACATTACATCTTTAATCATACTTATTTGGTGTGCAATTTTAACATAGCACTTTCAAACTCGCCTTTAAGTAGTAAGTCGACCACGCCACAAGCCGCATGAATACTGGCTTGCAGAGCATCATTTTCTGTTTTATTGGGTGCTTTAAGCACGTAGTTAACTACTTCATTCGCCTTATTTGGAGAGCTTGGCCCAGGGTGGTCTATGCCCAAGCGCAGGCGCCAATAGTCTGCTGTACCAAGCGCGGCGTGAATATCACGCAAGCCATTATGACCACCATGACCACCACCAAATTTAAGTTTGGCACTGCCCGCAGGTAAATCTAGCTCATCGTGAGTCACTAAAATTTCCTTTGGCAAAATTTTGTAATAATTAGCCAATGCCGCAACTGCTTTACCGCTGCTATTCATAAAAGTTGTGGGCATCAGCAGCAAAGTATCTTGCTTAAGCTTGCCAATGACACCAAAAAACTTAGCATCTAATGCCATTTTGGTATTGGTTTGCGCAGCAATTTGGTTGACAAACCAAAAGCCTGCGTTATGGCGCGTAGCTTCATATTTGTCGCCAGGGTTGCCTAAGCCTACTATTAATTTAATGCCGCTCATATCGTTAGTTTAAATGCTTTTTTAAAATAAAAAACGCGCACTTAACATTAAGCGCGCGTTTTAAATTTTATAGCAAATTACTCGGCTGCTTTTTCAGCAGGAGCATCAGCAGCTACTGGTGCGTCAGCTGCGTCATCAGAAACGCCACCGCGTGTTTTGGCAATTGCCGCAACGCCTGCATCGTTACCGTGGGCTAATGCAACAAACTCAATGCCTTTAGCTAATTTGATTTGTGACAAGTGAACTGAATGACCCATTTCTAAGCCAGCCAAGTCAACTTCAATAAATTCAGGCAAGTCTTTTGGCAAGCAGCTTACTTCAGCTTCTGTCAAAATATGCGCCACAATACCGCCGCCAAGTTTAACGCCTGGCGCAATATCTGCATTAATATAGTGGAAAGGCACTTTAACGTGGATTTTTTCTGTGGCAGAAACACGTTGAAAATCAATGTGTTGAATAGTATTGCGCACTGGGTGCATTTGGTAATCGCGTAGTAAAACGCTTTCTTTTTTGCCATCTAAAATTAAATCTAATATAGACGCATGAAATGCTTCATGGCGGAATTGTAAAAACAATTCTTTATGATTCATTTCTAAGTTAACGGCGTCTTTTCCGCCACCATAAACTACACCTGGCACATTGCCAGCGCGACGTGCACGGCGGCTCGCACCCGTACCTTTAACGTCACGTTTGACTGCATTAATTGAAATACTCATTTTATTGCTCCTAAAATTACTGCGGGCTTTTGACGGCCTTACTACACAAAAACTGTTTTCCGCGACCAGAAAACAGACTAAAAATTAAATCTAATCCATAAATAAAGAACTGACAGACTCTTCTTGGCTGATACGCTTAATTGTTTCGGCTAGCAATGGCGCCACACTTAATTGGCGAATTTTTTTGCAAGCTGCCGCCTCGGCAGATAAAGGAATGGTATTTGTTACAACCAATTCATCTAAATCAGAATTCATAATTCGACTAACCGCGCTGCCCGATAAAATAGGGTGTGTTGCATAAGCCAACACTTTAATAGCGCCTTGTTTTTTTAATGCAGCGGCAGCTTCGCAGAGCGTATTGGCAGTATCTACCATGTCATCCATTATTACGCAGGTGCGGCCAGCCACTTCGCCAATAATATTCATCACTTTTGCCACATTGGCTTTTGGGCGACGTTTGTCAATAATGGCAAGCTCAGAATTTAGTTGTTTTGCAGCTGCGCGGGCGCGCACTACGCCGCCTACATCAGGTGAAACCACCACTAAATCTTCATATTTTTGCAGCAATAAATCGTCTAGTAATATCGGTGTGGCATAAATATTATCCACAGGAATATCAAAAAAACCTTGAATCTGATCAGAGTGTAAATCCATGGTCATTAACCGATTCACACCAACGCTAGTGAGCATATTCGCCACCACTTTTGCGGTAATCGCCACGCGGGCACTACGTGGGCGGCGATCTTGGCGCGAATAACCTAAATACGGAATTGCGGCAGTAATACGGCCTGCGGATGAGCGGCGCAGCGCATCAACCATTACCATGACTTCCATCAAACTATCATTAGTAGGGTAGCTGGTAGATTGCAGCACAAATACGTCTTTACCTCGCACGTTTTCTAGCAGCTCCAGCATTACTTCGCCATCGGAAAAGCGGCCAACATCAGCACGGCCAAGCTCAATGCCTAAATGCGTAGCCACTTCCTGCGCTAGCACAGGGTTGGCGTTGCCAGTAAATACCATCATGCGGCCGTTACTCAAAATGCTACCCAATCTACACAGTTAAAAAATTAAAAAATAAAAGCGTGTAAATCTTAGGGTTAATATGCCCGCATCTACACGCTTTGTATTTTAAAGCTATGCAGACTATTTGTCTGCATCTAATATTTGGCTGAGGAGGAAGGACTCGAACCTTCGGATGCTGGGATCAAAACCCAGTGCCTTAACCAACTTGGCGACTCCCCAATAAACTTTTTACTCTAAACAGTTAACTCAACATGCGGATGCTTAGCGATACCTTTCGCTACAAAACCCGTTGTATAGTCAGGTTTTTGGCTTAAAAGTTCATCCGCTTTTTGCTGTGAATTAACTGCTACAAACGCAGACGCACCTGAACCGCTCATTTTGGCTTTGCCGTATTGGCTTAGCCATTTTAACGTTGATGCAACTGCTGGAAATTCTTTACAAACTACTGCTTCGAGATCGTTTTTGAAAACTTTTGTACTTAAGTCTAAATTTACGTCTATCAAAAAGTCCGCTATTTTCAATGGTTTCGTGTCTTTTGTCAATGCAGAATTAGCAAAAATATCACCTGTGGAAACATGCACAGCAGGCGTAAGCACCACATAGTAGTTCGGCTGCAGGTCAATTGCGGTTAATTGCTCGCCAACGCCTTCTGCCCACGCGTTTTGGCCGAAGATAAACACAGGCACATCGGCACCCAACTTTAAGCCAATTTTCATCAGTTGTTCGCGGCTTAAATGGGCTCCCCACAAATGATTCAGCGCTATTAGTACCGTCGCTGCATCGGAGCTGCCACCACCCAAGCCGCCGCCCATGGGGATGCGCTTTTCGACAGCAATATCTACGCCTTGCTTGCAGCCAGTGGCTTGTTGTAAGGCAATTGCTGCACGCACGCACAAATCTTGGCTTGCAGGCACATTGGCAATATCATTTACACGCTTAATTTCGCCACTTTGCGTAGGTTTTAGATGAATCGTATCGTAAAAATCGAGCAGCTGAAATACGCTTTGTAGCGTGTGATAGCCATCTGCGCGTTGGCCAGTAATGTGCAAAAATAAGTTAATTTTTGCAGGAGCGAGGAAAGTTTGAAAGTCTTGCATAGCAACAATTTTAACGTACATATTTAGGCCAGAATATACTTATTGTGACATGTTGCTAATTTTTTACGCTATTTAATATTAAATTAAGTCATGGCACGCCCCACTTTGAGACCCACTATTGACCTTGCAGCTAGCAAAGGTGAAATAAACGCTAATATAGTTTAAAATAATATTAATTTAATTTTGGACTAATTAGCAAATTAGTATAAAAATATGTACTTAGAAAGTTTTTTTAAGGGGGACAAAGAGGCTCTTGGTTGCGCTAACTGTCGAGATAACAAACCTATAGACTTTAATATTCAAATGGCTTTCCAGCCCATAATTAATGGTGATACTGGAGAGGTTTATGCTTACGAGGCTTTGGTGCGTGGCAGAAATGGCGAATCTGCTTTTGAGGTGATTTCTAAGCTAACGCCTGACCAAATTTATCGATTTGACCAGACCTGCCGTGTAATGGCAATTGAAACGGCTGGTAGCCTTGGTATTAAAACTAAGCTTTCAATCAACTTTATGCCGAATGCAGTTTATCAGCCAGCAAGCTGTATTAGGCTCACTTTAGCCGCTGCAAAAAAATGTCAGATTTCTACTCAGCAAATTATTTTTGAATTATCTGAAACAGAAAAAGTAGCGAGTTACGATCACCTAAAAAACATTGTCAACGAATATAGAAATCAACAGTTTGATGTGGCAATTGATGATTTTGGTGCAGGTTATTCTGGTTTAAATTTACTGGTTAATTTTAAACCGAACATTATTAAGCTCGATATGGAATTAGTGCGTAATATTGATACCGATGCCACACGGGCGGCGGTAACCGAAGGTATTGTGAGAACCTGCCGTTTATTGAATATTTTAGTAATAGCTGAAGGTATAGAAACCGTTGCAGAATTTAGAGCCCTGCAATCACTTGGTATTACCTATTTTCAAGGCTATTTATTTGCAAGGCCAGAAATTGAAAAGCTACCTACTGTAGACTTTAAGATGTTCTTAAAACAGAATAAATAGTAGAGTGCTAGGTATCGATTTTTTTGAAAAATAGTGCTAGGTTAGTTATAATTATCAATGGCTCATCCACTTTTCTATCAATAACTTCAAATTCACTTTTTCGCTTTTCAGCACAATTTTGTTAGGTAAATCTACGCCATTATTATTCGCGTAATTTTCATAGCTAATATCCCAGCCATCTTGTTTCAGCGTTAACAGTCTGCCTTTTTCATCCCAAGTAGAAGTGTCTATTTTGCTAGCAGTGGGCTTGCCCAGCGCCCAATCGCTTAGGCCTGTGAGCGGTAGCCTAAAGCCCAGCGTCATCTCAGTTAAGCTTTCTGCGTCTTGCGCACTGATGCTGCGGCTTTTTTGGTCGGTTAACGTCACGCCATCAGCAGTTTTGGCAATGTTGGCGATTTTGCCCCCCACTGGTGAATACACGTCAATGTTGTCGCCTGAATGCTGATGTTGCCATTCGATACTACCCGAAAAGCCTTGTTTTTGCGTGACAACGCCCAAGCGACCTCTTAGAGAGAAGCTATTAATATTGGCAAGCGCAGCGATATGTTGTTGATTGATACTGGCGTTTGTCGGTGCCGGCGGGGTGGATGGCGAAGTCGGCTGCGTTACACAGCTTGCCAAGAGTACAATTAAAGCAGTGACAAAAAAATAAGGTTTGTGTAACAAGTTTAATCCGTTGGCTATTTTAATTTTATGGATTCCGTGGTTCACCGCTAACGCACTCCCGTCGGAATGATGGCAGTGCGTTAGCGGTTAAATATTAACCTAACTGGTTAAGTTTAAGAGTTGAATTTTTTAGCAGTTGCTAGCAGTACGTCATTCTCTGGAAACTCTTTTAGCGCGCTTGCCCATAGCTTTTTTGCTTCCTCGAGCTTGCCTTGTTTCCATAGCACTTCGCCTAAATGCGCAGCAATTTCTGGGTCGGCTTGAACGGCGTAAGCTTTCTGCAAGAACTCGGCCGCTTTGTCTAAATTGCCCAAGCGATAATGTACCCAACCTAAACTATCCAGCATGTAATGGTCATCAGGCGCTAACTTTACAGCAGTTTCTAGCAATACTTTTGCTTCATCTAACTTAACATTGCGGTCTGCAAATGAGTAACCAAGGGCATTGTAGGCAGCCGCAAAGTCTGGCTTGGCTTTAATCAATTTGCGTAACTGCGTTTCCATGATGTCGTATTTACCAACGCGCTCGGCGGCCATGGCGTGGTCGTAGGCAATCTCAGCCGAATTAGACCAAGTGTTGGCGGCTTTGTCTAATAAATCGAATGACTCTTGATTGCGCTTGGCCTGCGAAAGCATGCTAGCTTCATTTTGAATCACTAAAATTTGTTGCTCTGGCGTTAAATCATCCACTTCATCTAACATTTTAATAGCGGTATCTACATTTTTAGTGCGTGCAATTACGCTAGCAGCAGAAAGGCGGCCATCCAAATAATGGTCACCTGGCTGAATTTTATCGTACCAACTTAAAGCCTTAGTGTCGTCCTTTTGACGCTCTGCACTGTGGCCTAAATAGCCATAAAGTTGCTCTGGGTCTTTAAAGCCGCTACTAATCGACTGTTGAAAGTACTTGTCAGCCATGCTGTAGTCGCTAGACTCCAGCGATAACAAACCCACAACAGCACTAATTTCGGGGTTGCCTTTGCTACTTTCAACCAATGTAACAAACTCAGGTTTGGCTTCGCTAAAGCGTTTTTGGTTAACCAGTAATTTGGCATAACTCAAACGTACATCGTTGGCTTTTGGGTATTGTTTTAAATAGGCTTGAAAGTAATTAATGGCCTTGCCGGGCGATTCTTTTAATAGTATCTGGCCTTGCATTTGCGCGGCAGGTTCCCAGCCTGGGCGTAGCTTGCTTGCGGTTTCTAGTTCTTTATTGGCAACATCGGGTTTGTTGGCAATGAGAGCTGCTTGCGCTACTGAAAAATGCGCTTCCGGTAATTTGGGGTAGGGCGCGGCCAATTCGCTAATAGCGTTTAACACTTCTGTTTTATCTTTTTGGTTTGCAAGCAAGGCATTTAAATATAAAAAGCCGTTGGCGCGCTTATCTTCTTGCGCCAGTAATTTCTGCATATAAGGTTTGGCGTCTTTTATGTTGCCGCTAGCAATTAGCAATTGGCTAGAGGCTTGTTGCGCCTCTTGCGAGCTAGGGTCTAATTCTGCCCATAAAGTAGAAGCTTGTAATGCAATGCCTGGTTGATTGGCGAAAACGGCAGCACGTACAGCGCGCTCGGCCAAACGTGCATCGCGCGTTTGTTTGGCCAAATCTAAAAAGAGTTGGCTGGCGAGTGTTGATTCGCCACGTTGTAAGGCCACTTCACCCAATAAATACTTATACACAAACTCCGCATTGGCGCTGGTAATGGTTGGTGCTATTTTTGTTTCTGCTGCCGCATGCAAGCTGGCAAGCGTAGCAAAGCTGATGAGTAATGACGCAGCAATTTTTTTAATTTGGGGCATTAATTAATATCCGTATTTGAGTTTAAATGGGTACTTAAATAACTAGTTACGCTTGATTAGTCCGTGACAGTTGGCGCAAGTTCATCCATAATTAAAGGTTGAGCTATAATATAAGTATGACTATAACTATTTGCATGAAACTAATCTAGCGTTTTTGTTTCCTATTCATCGAGTTTCACCCTGGTAATTACAATCAATATCTATGATCAATAATTTATGACTAATTTAACTGTAGAAGCAACCGAGCTAACGCGTCTTTATGGCGGTCGAGAGGCGGTGAGCAATGTGAGTTTTAACCTAAAGCAGGGTGAAGTGCTGGGCTTTTTAGGCCCAAACGGTGCTGGAAAATCCACCACCATGAAAATGCTCACAGGTAACCTTGCTCCAAGCGCGGGTAGCGTGAAAATTTGCGGCATCGACATGATTGAAAACCCTAAAGAAGCCAAGGCGCTTATTGGTTACTTGCCTGAAATGCGCCCGCTGTATAAAGAATTTACAGTGGATGAATATTTAACCATCGCTGCACGTTTGCATCGGGTTTCTAGTGGCAACATCAAAAAAGCGGTTGAAAATGCGAAAGAGCGCTGTGGCTTAGGCCATATGAGTAAGCGCCTGATTGAGAATTTATCTAACGGCTATCAGCAGCGCGTTGGTATTGCGCAAGCCATTATTCATAGCCCAATGGTGGTGATTTTAGATGAGCCAACGGTTGGCTTAGACCCAATTCAAATTCGTGATATTCGCGCACTGATTCGCGAAATCGGCGGTGAGCATAGCGTGATTCTTTCTACCCATATTTTGCCAGAGGTGGAAATGGTGTGCGATCACGTACAGATTATCGACAAGGGTAAGCTAGTGTTTAACGGTGGTATTGATGTGCTCAAGCGCCAACGAGTTGGAAATAAGTTGTTGATTGGATTCAATAATATTCCAAGCGTTGAAGATATATTAAAAATCAAAGGCGTGACAGAAGCCGAAATTACTGACAACAACATGATGCGTGTACGTTTTGCGGATGACCAAGATCAAAATAAAGCACCGCATGAAGCGATTGTGCAGGCAGCGGTAAAAAATAAATGGGGCTTGTACCAAATCGCACCAGACCAAACTAGTTTAGAAGACGTATTTGTTCAACTTACTTATCAAGACGCCGCTGCCGAAACAATGGCAGAAGCTGCATAAAGGCCTACAGAATGATATTCAATATTTTAAGAAAAGAACTCAAAAGCGTGTTTGCATCACCAATGGGCTGGATTGTGCTAACCATATTTACCTTTTTATTTGGCTCGTTATATTTAACCGGTGTAAACAACTATTTTGAGGTGATGTCTGGCGCTGTTCGCCCTGCAGAGCGCATGGGCGTTACACAGTCGGTTGGGCAAATTGTCTATGGCTGGGCTTTTTTAATTGTGCTGGTTGCTGTACCCTTACTGTCAATGCGCTTGATTTCTGAAGAGCGTCGCAGCCAAACATTGCCTTTCTTATTTAGTGCGCCGCTATCGTTAACAGAAATTGTACTGGGTAAATTTTTTGGCTTAGTCATTTTCTTAAGCATTCTGATTCTCTATATTGCTTTTATGCTTTCAACCTTAAATATTTGGTCTGATGTGGATTTTGGTTTTATTATGGCCAACTCGCTAGGTTTATTTTTATTGGTAGCGGGCTCCAGTGCGGTGGGCTTGTATTTTTCGAGTTTAACTTCTCAACCCGTGGCGGCAGCGGTGATGAGCTTCGTAACCTTAATTGCACTCATTTTTATGGATAGAATATTTGTAGCGGACCCAAGCAACCCATTAGCGCAGTTTTCGCTCATGCGCCATTTTCAGTCTTTCTCAACAGGGCTTATTGATACGGCCGATATTGCCTATTTTGTTTTATTCACGATTACTTTTTTAACATTAACGATTCGTCGCTTAGATGCAGACCGTTTAAGAGGCTAGTAAGAGCATGAAAATTAACCGAAGTTTACGTTTGCAAATGTTGGCTCAAAGCTGGCTTTTTGTATTGTTGTTTGTTTGCTTAATTGTGCTGCTTGGCTATTTGGCCAGCCAATACCATGTTGCTAAAGATATTACACAAGCTAATCGCAATATTCTTACACCTGGTAGTGTGAATATTCTTAAAACCATGAAAGATCCTATCAATATTACCGTTTTTGCGACTGGCGATGATGCTAATCGTGGTGATAACTTTAGAAAAGGTATGATTGATTTTATGGCGCGTTATCAGCGCGAAAAGAAGAATTTTTATATTAAGTTTATCAATCCATCTGCAGAGCCAAAACTCGCGCAAGACGCTAATATTAAGGAAGACGGCGAAGTGGTGGTGGAGTATAACAAACGCAGCGAGCATATTACGCCGCCAATCGCCGAGCAGGAAATGACCAATTTACTGGTGCGTTTGGCGCGTACTAACACGCAACCGGTGATGTTTTTAGATGGACATGGCGAGCGACATTTGCAAGGCCTTAAAAGTAACGATTTGGGCGAGTTTGGTAAAGTGCTTGAATCTAAAGGCTATAAATTTACTAACATCAATTTAATGTTGGCACAGGGTGTGCCCAGCAATGGCGCAATGTTAGTTATTGCTAGCCCGCAAATACCTGTTAACAGCGTAGAAGCCAAGAAAATTAAGGCGTATGTAGAAGCTGGCGGAAATTTGCTATGGTTGCTCGACAACGACAATCTACAAGGCCTACAAGAGGTAGCTGATTACTTAGGCATGACCGTCTCTAAAGGCATTGCGGTTGATATGTCAGCATCTGAATACAAATACGATGCTAAAAACGCGTTTAGTAGCTCGTATGGCGATCATGCCATTACGCGCACCTTTCAATATGGCACCATGTACCCCGAAGCCCATGAAATTGATGCTAAAGCCTCTGACGAATTAGGCTGGAAAGTATCGCGTCTAGTGGATGTTGCGCAAAGAGGCTGGTTGGAATCAGATCCGCTGGTAAGTGGCGGCGACAAACAAAAAGTTACGTTTGATGAGAAAAAAGACAAACGTGGCCCAATCAATATTGGCGTAGCTTTAGAGCGCGTTTATGGCAAAAAAGGCCAGCGCGTTATTGTCATGGGCAATGCTAACTTTTTGTCCAATACCTATATCACCACTTTTGGTAACTTAGATTTTGGTGTCAATATGATCAATTGGCTATCGGGCGATGATAGCTTGATTACCATTCAACCTATGCCACTAAAAGACATTAACGTGACGATTCCAAGTGATGATAAAAGTCGTTTGGTAGCGTGGATGATTTTTCACGGTTTTCAATACTTTATTCCGCTAGCATTTTTCATTGCAGGTTTTTGGCTGTGGTGGAAACGTAGAAAAGCATAGGGTATGCTCCAATGAAAAATAGATGGATACTCAATTTGGTGATGTTGGCTGTGGTAGCTGGCCTTGTTGCATTTTTATATTTGCGGCCCAAAGCTAGCAATGACGAGCCTTCCCTGCACGAAGTCTCTGCGTTAATGTTGGCCGATTTTACAGCAATTAAAGCGGAATTTCCTGCCAAAGTGCCCACCAGTTTCGAGAAAATTGATGGCCTTTGGCGTATGACATCGCCTTATAAAACGCGCGCTGACCAAATATCGGTGCAACGAATTTTGGCGATTATCGCAGCAAAAAGTAAAGAAAAATTCCCTGCGACCGATTTAGAAAAATACGGTTTAGATAAGCCAGAGTTGCGCTTAAAGCTCACTAAGGCAACAGGTGATGAGGAGTTTAGTTTTGGTACTTTCAACTCGGTGACAGAAGAGCAATATGTGGGTTATAAAGATGCAGTTTACTTACTCTCTGGCAGCTATGCCGAAGCGGCAACCACACAACCCATTGAATTGATTGAAAAAACACCGCTAACAAAAAATGAAACCAAACAAATTGTGGGTTTTGATTTTTCAAGACTTGAGCAATGGCAAGCCAATGCACTTAATGTTGATGTTGCCGATGGCAAGTGGAAAACCAATGAGCCAAAAGCCAAAATCACGCAGAATGAGATGAACGAATGGCTCGATTTCAGTTGGAAACAGGCGCAAGCCAAACAAGTTGAGCAATATACGCCAGATCATAAAATCACGTATCCTTCGTTTGACGTGAAGTTAAAAGATGGTAAAAAAGTGCATTTTGACAAAATTCAAGAAGCACCCGATTTATTGATTGGCCGCCCGGACGAAGGCGTGATGTACCACTTTAGCAATGACGTTGGGTTTAACATGTTAAATCCGCCGTTGAATATTAAGTAAATCTGGCAGGGTATGTTCGAAAACTATGCCTGAATTGCCAGAGGTCGAAATCACGCGCCGCGGGCTAATGCCGCTAATCAGTCAAACCGTTAGCAAGGTCATTATTCGCAATGCCAGCATGCGTTGGCCTATTCCCGCACACTTGCCACAAACCCTGCAAAATCAACAGCTTGCTGGCTTAACACGTAGGGCTAAATATATTTTAGCCGAGTTTGTCGATACCAATAATCCAGCCAATGGTGGCACGCTCTTGCTACATTTAGGCATGTCTGGCCGCATTTCCTTACTCGATAGAAACTACCCACCCGAAAAGCACGACCACTTCGATATTGTATTCGAGGATGGTCGCGTATTGCGTCTGCGTGATCCGCGCCGTTTTGGCGCTGTGTTGTGGGCTGGTAATGCGCCTAATGAACATGTGTTACTTGCTCCGCTAGGCTCAGAGCCCTTTGATGACGTTTTTAACGCGAGGTATTTGCAAGTGCAACTAAAAACACGTTCAGCAGCGATTAAAGTGGCGATTATGGATAGTCATTTGGTAGTAGGTGTGGGCAATATTTATGCGTCTGAATCCTTATTTCGCGCGCGCATTCACCCTGAAACGTCAGCAAAAAATTTAAGCCTAAAACAATGTGAAAAACTAGTAGCGGAAATTAAAACCACCTTAAATGATGCCCTGAACGCTGGCGGCAGCAGTCTGCGCGATTTTTTTGGTGTCGATGGAAATATCGGCTATTTTCAGCAAGAATACTTTGTCTATGGCCGCACCGATGAGCCGTGCAAAGTATGCGGTAAGCCCATTAAATGTATTAGATTAGGGCAGCGCTCTACATTTTTTTGTAGTCACTGCCAAAAATTGTAATATTATTCTTCACGTACCCAAGTTTGTGAGCGGCCAAGCAGAGAAACACCAATAAAACCGCGCACTTCCAGTTTTTTACCTGTGCTATCGAGTTTGATTTTACAGTTATAAATTTCGCCGTTGTCGGGGTCTAAAATGTGGCCGCCTTCAAACGTATCTCCTTTTGCTTTCATGCCGTCCATAATCACCATGCCGATGAGCGGTTTGTCTTTGCGTTCGCCTGCGCATTGATCGCACACGTCATTGGGCGAGTCACTTGGCAAAAGCCCTTTTTCGATGGTGGCGAGGAGTTCACCATTTTTGTCTGAGATACGAATCAGTGAGCGCGGTTTTCCTGTGGCGTCGTCAATAGTTTTCCATAAGCCAACTGGGCTGCTATCAGCGTATGCGTAATATGGGAAAGCCGTTAAAAAACAAACAATTAATAACCAGTATGATTTTTTAACGATGATTATATTGGCTCCCAATCAACCCCAAATTAGGCAAAGAATTAAGTCACTATAAACTTAAGGCCAATTATTACCAAGCCCGCTAATTGGAGTAATAATAACACTACTACTGCTAGTGTAAGGCGCTTTTGCCAGCGTGCTTGTTTTTGTTGCGCTGTTATAAGCGCGTCAATGCTGGCTTGCAGCGGCGCTTGTTGTTCTGCAGTAGTTTGTTGGCTCAGAAATTGATGAATCAATCGCGGCATTTGCGGCGTATTTTTGAGGATAAATGGTAGCTCTTTTTTGAGCGTATTCGCTACGCTACGCCAGCCAATTTGCTCGCTCATCCAACGTTTTAAAAACGGTTTGGCAGATTGCCATAAATCAATATTGGGGTCTAAATCGCGGCCTAGGCCTTCGATATTCAGTAAGGTTTTTTGCAACATGACGAGTTGCGGCTGAATTACTACGCCAAATCGGCGCGACATTTGGAATAAGCTTAACAATGTGCGACCGAACGAAATATCCTTTAATGGCTTGTTAAAAATCGGCTCACAAATAGCGCGGATGTTGATTTCTAGCTCTTCTACGTTGGTATCTGCTGGTACCCAGCCCGATTCAATATGCGCCAAGGCTACATCGCGATAATCGCGATTAAAAAATGCTAAAAAGTTACGCGCTAAGTAATATTTATCGACATCATTTAGTGTACCCATAATGCCAAAATCTAAGGCAATGTAACGACCGTCATCGGCAACTTGAATATTACCTGGGTGCATATCAGCATGAAAAAAGCCATCGCGAAACACTTGCGTAAAAAATATTTCTACGCCGTCATGCGCCAGCTTGGTAATGTCGACGCCTTTGGCTTGCAACAAGGCAATTTGGCTAACAGGCGTGCCATACATACGCTGCATGGTCATCACTTCTTTGCGGCAGTAGTCCCAGTAGACTTCTGGGATTAATAACCGTTTGTCAGTGAAATTACGTGCCAGTTGGCTGCAATTGGCGGCTTCTAGTGTTAAATCTAGCTCGTGTTGGGTATGGCGCGCAAATTCGTCCACTACTTCCACTGGCTTAAGGCGTTTGCCTTCTGCTGAAACGGTTTGTAGCAACCAAGCCAGCGATTTTAGCAAACTTAAATCTTGAGAAATAACTTTAGATATTCCTGGGCGTAATACCTTTACTGCTACTTCTTGACCATTCATTAGGCTGGCGAAATGCACTTGCGCCACCGATGCACTAGCAACCGCAGTTGTGTCAAATTGACTGTAGACTTGGTTAAGCGGCAAGCCAAACGCGGCTTCTATACTTTTTTGCACGTCGGCAAAAGCAAATGGCGGTACTTTATCTTGTAGTTTGGCGAGCTCTTCGGCTACATCGGGCGGCAATAAATCGCGACGTGTAGACAGCATTTGGCCAAATTTAACGAATAAAGGCCCGAGCCTTTCCAGGGCAAGCCGTAATCTTACACCACGTGGCGTTTCAGTATTGCGCCAAAAAAATAAGCACTTTAGTAGAATGTGTAGCGGTTTAAATTTAAGGTGGTTAGCTACAAACTCATCTAAACCAAATTTAAAAATCACAAAAATAATGGTTAAAAAACGAAAATAATGCATTATTTGGCAACGCTTTCTGCCAACTTTTTGTTCAACTTGGCAAACCGTTTTTCAAGTCGCGCCACATCACTTTTTAGCGTATCAACATCGGCGTTAAACTGCTCTAGATGACGTTTTTTGGCGAGGATTGGCTTTTCTTCTTGCCAAAACTCGCTGAGCATCTCGGCAGCATTAATGCTTTGTCGCTTCATTTCGGCAAAAGCTTTTTTCGATAATTCACCAATTTTAAATGCTGCAATATCACCCGTCACATGGCTCAAATCTTCTTCAATATCCCAACGCATATTTTGCAACACTTTGCTGAACTCAGTGGCAAGGTGCGTATCACCATCAATTTTAATAAACATTTTTGCTGCTTCATCTTTAGCCAGCAGCCGCAATGCAAGGCTGGGTGGAATATGTACTGTCGCATCGGCAACTGCTGTTTCGCCCGCAAGACTTAAGCTACCGTCTTCTAAAATTAGCAAATTGGCTTTTAACAGCACAAAATCAAACTGTACAATTTTGCCTGAAAACGTCGTTAAATAAGGCCGCGACCAATTATTTTGATTGGTGATGTGTTGCAAAAATTTTGTGATTAAGGGCTTAAACATTAGGTTTTATAACCTTTGTGTAAAGCTACTACGCCTGCGCTTAAATTGTAGTAATCTACCTTACCTAAACCCGCGTCAATCATCATTTTTTTCAGCGTTTCTTGGTCGGGGTGCATACGGATACTTTCAGCCAAATATTGATAACTTTCAGCGTCTTTGGCGAGCAATTTTCCCATCAGCGGCAATAACTTAAACGAATACGCATCGTATAATTTTTCGAGTGGCTGCCATACTTTCGAGAACTCCAATACCAGCAATCTACCACCCACTTTTAGCACGCGTTGCATTTCTTTTAGGGCAACATCCTTATGCGTCATATTGCGCAAGCCAAATGCCACGATGACGCAATCGAAACTATTATTAGCAAACGGCAAGGCTTCAGCATTGCATTGCATGGCTGGCACATTCAAGCCCGCATCAATCATACGGTCACGCCCCACAGCTAGCATGGATGCGTTAATATCGGTGAGAGTGACAGAGCCAGGGTTTTGAGTTAAATGGCTGCCCACTTTTTTTGCGAATAATTTGCTTAAATCGCCGCTACCACCTGCAATATCTAGTACGCTATCGCCAATCTTTACACCGCTTATGTCCACCGCAAAGCGCTTCCAGCCGCGGTGCATGCCTGCAGACATCACATCATTCATCAAATCATATTTGCTGGCTACCGAGTGAAATACTTCACCCACTTTTTGCTGTTTTTCGGTTTCTTCAACGGTTTTAAAACCAAAATGCGTTTTGTGTTGAAAATTGTCTTCAGTCATCGCATGTCCTTAAATTGGGTCTATTCTTTTGTGACCAGCCATTTCAAGCTTGGCGATGTAATCTTGCCACATTGCTTCGTAATGTTGACCACAGTAATACAAATAATCCCATGAATATAACCCTGTGTCATGTCCGTCGGTGAACACTAACTTGACCGCGTAATTGCCGATGGGTTCGATTGCGCTGATGTTGACATTTTCTTTGCCAATTTGTAGTGTTTCTTGTCCCGCACCGTGACCGCGCACATCGGCGGATGGCGAATATACGCGCAAAAACTCGCATGACAACATGCATTCGGTATTGTTATCAAATTTTAATTCTAACAAACGCGAGGCTTGATGCAGTTTTATATCAATCGGACGTGGGGAGTTTGGGCTTAAACCGCTCATGATGCCATCACTAAAATGAACAAACCAAGATGATAGCAGAACAAGCTTGCTAGCCAATAAATTAGCGGTTTTTGCGACAACTTTTTTAGACTTTGCACCGTTTGTCGCTAAAAAACCACCACTCATCAGAAACTAGATTAAATCTTAAGGAAGATGTGGCTGATTTATTTGATTATTTTCTATAAGCTGATACAGTATACTTAGTGAAAAAGCAGTCAATTTTAAACTGCTTTTGGGGAAGAAAATGGCAGAAAATAAATTAGCACATCAACTTGCAGCTTACTCTGAGTGGCGTAAAGCGCTGGTTGACAGTATTTGCGATTACCGTAGCTGGCTTAACGAGCAAGAGCTGAATGATGCGCAGATTGATCAACGCATTACCAACTTGCTAGAAAGGCTACGTGAAGACAAGCTCAATGTTGCCTTTGTGGCTGAGTTCTCGCGTGGTAAATCAGAGCTAATCAATGCTATTTTCTTTGCTGATTACGGCCAACGTTTGCTACCATCTAGTGCAGGTCGCACCACCATGTGCCCAACCGAGCTGCTGTACGATCCTGCTAAGCCAACTTCTATTATGATGCTGCCGATTGAAACGCGCTCATCTGATGCAACCACCACTGAATACAAGCGCTACCCAGACGAGTGGAATACTGTGACGTTTGATGTGAATAATAACGACAGTATGGTCTCTGCCTTTAAAGAGGTGAGTAGCACCAAGCGCGTAACAGTTGAAGAAGCTGAAAAATTTGGCTTGTATGACCCGAATAGCAGTGACGACGCCATGAGTTTGAACAAAGATGGCACTATTGATATTCCATGTTGGCGTTATGCCATGATCAATTTTCCGCATCCATTGCTAGAGCAAGGCTTGGTAATTTTAGATACCCCAGGTTTAAATGCGATTGGTACCGAACCCGAGTTAACATTGAACATGCTGCCAAACGCACATGCCGTGTTGTTTATTTTGGCGGCTGACACGGGTGTGACAAAATCTGAGATTGATGTGTGGCGTCAATATATTAGCGGCACACGTTGGAAGCAAAAAGGCCGCCTAGCAGTGCTGAACAAGATAGATGGCCTGTGGGACGAGCTGAAGAACGAAGCTGAAATTGAAAAAGAAATTAACAAGCAGATTAAAACCAGTGCCGAGCTTTTGGGATTAGAAAATAACCAAATTTTCCCCACTTCTGCGCAAAAAGGATTGCTGGCTAAAATTAATGGTGATGAGGCTTTGCTTAAACAAAGCCGTTTGCCAGAGCTAGAAAAAGCACTTTCAGACGAGCTGATTCCATCTAAAAAAGAAATTGTACGTGATAACACCAAAAACGAGATTGAAGATTTAATTGGCAACTCGAATATGATTTTAGAATCGCGTGTTGCTGGTGTGGTTGAACAGTTAGACGAGCTTAAAGGCTTGCGCGGCAAAAACGAAGATGTGGTTGAGCACATGATGAACAAAGTGAAAGTGGATAAAGAAAACTTTGAAAAAGGTTTACAACGCTTTCAAGCGCTGCGTAGCGTGTTTTCACAGCAAACTAATAAATTGTTTACTTTATTGGGTATGGAGGCGCTTAAACTGCAAGTGCATACCACGCGTGAAACCATGATTAAGGCCAGCTTCACTAAAACTATTCGTGAAGCTATGGATAATTTTTTCTTAGATTTAAAAGGTCGTTTGGTGCAATCAGACGCTCAAATTGACGAAATTAAGAAAATGATGGACGTGATGTATGATAAGTTCAGTAAAGAACATGGCTTGCGTAAATCAGAGCCACCAGCATTTTCAACTTTGCGTTATCAAAAAGAGTTAGCCAAGCTAGAGCGCGCCTATAAAGAGCAATTTAATACCGCGTTTAATATGATTGCTAATGAGAAAATGACGCTGACGACTAAATTCTTTGAGACTTTGGCCAGCCGTGTGATCCATGTGTATGAAGTGGCTAACCGTGATGTGGAAAACTGGTTAAAAGCGGTAATCGCCCCCATGGAATCGCAAGTGCGTGAGCATCAACTGCAATTGCGCCGCCGTTTAGAGAGTATTAAACGCATCTACAAAGCTACCGATACACTGGAAGACCGTATTTTAGAGCTAGAAAATATCGAGAAAAGTATTCGTGCGCAGATGGCTGATTTAAGTATATTGCGTCAGCACATGGGCAATGCTTTAGCTTTTGAGAATGATACAGAGGCTAAAGCTGCATAATCAATAGCCCGTCAATAGTACATAGTAATAAAAAAGCCGACATTACGTCGGCTTTTTTATTACTCAAGGTGACTATGACACAATATTTTTGCAGCTTGCAGGCTTATTTTTTCAACATCATGCAGCTAGCATTAACGTCTTGATTTTTTGCATGGCTTTTTGCTCAATTTGACGAATACGCTCTGCCGAGACATTAAACTCTGCAGCCAAATCATGCAATGTCGATGTTGCATTTTCTGTTAACCAGCGCGCTTCAAGCACACGGCGGCTACGCTCATCTAAGCTTTCGAGCGCCTTGCTCAAACCCACAGACTGGGCTGTTTCGGTTTGTTTAATTTCTAAATGTTCTGATGGTTCTGGGCTTTCGTCTTCTAAATAGGCAATTGGGCTAAAGCTTTCATCGCCGTCATCGTCAATATGCGCATCCAACGAGATTTCATGGCCGTTTAAGCGATATTCCATCTCCATGACTTCTTCTGGCTTCACATTTAACTCTCGCGCGATACGTTTTACTTCATCGGGGTGTAGCGTTTCGTGACCATTTTTCATGCTACGCAAATTAAAGAATAGCTTACGTTGTGCCTTGGTGGTCGCAGTTTTTACCAAGCGCCAGTTTCGCACAATGTATTCATTCATCTCGGCTTTAATCCAATGCATCGCGAAT
This sequence comes from Methylotenera sp., assembly GCA_025351225.1. Lineage (GTDB taxonomy): Bacteria > Pseudomonadota > Gammaproteobacteria > Burkholderiales > Methylophilaceae > Methylotenera_A. The sequence goes on from JANXWL010000091.1 coordinate 20,045, forward strand.
GATACTAAGCGCACGCCGCGGTCTGGGTCAAAGCGTTTTACTGCTTTCATCAAACCAATGTTACCTTCTTGAATCAAATCCGATTGCGGCAAACCATAACCTAAATAACCACGCGCAATGCTCACAACCAAGCGCAAGTGAGACACAATCAGCTGCTGTGCAGCTTCTAGGTCATTATCATTTTTTAGGCGCGTGCCCAGCGCGTGCTCTTCCTCTGCTGTTAAAAGCGGAAAAGCCTTAATTGCACGCATGTACTGATCGAAACTATCTAATGACGAAATCGACGGTATGGTTAAAGCGTTTATGATGAAACTCCTTAATTTAGTTATTAATGCTATTTTAGCACTCTAGCTATGAGAGTGCTAGAGGCTAAAAGTTCAGTTAAATTATCAGTTATCATTTACTAAAATCATGTGTATAAAAAAGGACGCATATGCGTCCTTTTTTTATACAAAAACATAGCTATTTAAGTGCGTTTTCGACTAGCGCCAAACCCAAACAAACCCAATGCTGAAGCCATTAGCGGCAATGCTGCAGGCACTGGTACAGAACTTGGTCTGTATTTAAGGCCAACTACATAGTCATCATAATCGGCATCACCTTTAAAATAATCATTAAAGCCTACCAAGAAATCAAAATCACCCAATGTTGTGTGGTTATCTAGTTCGCCAGTGGTTGTGTTAAATTTCTTCAATAGTGCAAATCCTAAAACACTTGTTGCTATATCACCATTTGAAAACATGCTTGTTAAGCCATCTTCACCGTTTGTGGCAAAACCAAATTGTTTTAAATTTGTAGTTGATACTGTGCTACCTAGCGTACTTTCATCCATAATCTGATAGTCAGCACTAAAGATATTTTGAGTATACACATTTGAAAAGCCGCTTTCTTGACCTAAGAAAGTGGCTGAGAATGTACCACCGCCTTCGCCTTCAATCGTAAAGTAACCAAATTGGCCAACATTTCTAGCACCAGTAGTGTTTGGTGCTACGTCGTAACCAGCAATAGCAAAATTATCACCAGCAGCATGGAACACCAGCGAACTTGCATTAGCAAATAATGGTGCGGCAAGCAATAAAGCTAACAGAATTTTTTTCATCAAATAATCTCCAATCACATCCATAGTTAATAAAATGCTAAACAAGCTAGTTAATATAATTAACAAGATCAAATGTTAACTATAAAAAATCAAAGATGAAATAGCCCATTTGGGTCAAGTAGATGATTTTAGTGAGTATTTAACAGCTAACCAATTGATTTTGATAGTGATTTTGATACGGCGAGATACGCTGCGATGATGCCCAGCAACAAAGCCAATGCGCATATGACGAAACAAACAGAAAATCTTGGTAAATGCAGTGCAAAGTCAGCCTGATATTCTGCTGCTAGTGGTGCGAGCGATTGATTAAACAGTAAAATAGCGGCATAGGTAATCAGCAATGCAAACAGCCCGCCAAGCAAGCCATACAGCGCACCTGCATACAAAAAAGGTCTGCGAATAAAGCTTTTGGTGGCGCCAATCAAATAGCTTAATTCAATCTCTGCTTGTTGCGTTAAAATCTGCATGTGGAGGGTATTGCCAATCACTGCAACTAGCGCAAACGCTAACAAGCCCGCCACAATGGTTAAGGCTTTTTGACCAAGCGCTAACAACGCATTCAAGCGTTTCAGCCACGCGCCATCGACAATCACTTCTTCCACGCCATCAAGCTTGCCTAATGTACTTTTGAGGCTAGCAATCGAATCGTTATCCAGCTGTTTCGGCTCAATCAAAAACGCATCGGGCAGCGGGTTATTTTGAAGCGAATTCAGCACGTCTTTATTGGCTTCGACGGCTTGCAAGTTCTTCAGCGCATCGTCTTTGGATACAAACTTAAAGCGATTAATTTTCGCCTCATTTTTAAGCGCAGTAGTGATGTTATCAACCGCCGCGTCATCATGGTTTAATGTCAAAAAAATACTGATTTTCGATTCGCTCTTTACGTTATTGGTAAGACCGTTTGCGCTATCAAGCACTGCATATAATAGGCTTGGTAGTGCAAGCGTTACGCCAATCGCCAAACAAATCAGCAGCGTACTCAGTTTATTGGTTTTAAAGCGGCGCAGCACCAACTCTAGTGTTTGCATGTGTTGTGAAAACCAATTGTTCATGCGGTCGCCTCAGCATTTTCGAGCCCTAAGCTGGCGAGCTTGCCATGATTCAGGTGGAGTACTTTATTTTCTAGATTGGCCTGACCAAGTGCGTCGTGCGTAGCAATAATCACCGTTACGCCTACTTGTTGAAACGCCTTAAACAAAGTAATAATATCTGCCGCATAATTGCGATCTAAGTTGCCCGTTGGCTCATCAGCGATTAAGATAGCGGGTCGAGAAACCACCGCACGTGCAATTGCTAGTCTTTGCTGCTCGCCACCAGAAAGCGTAATCGGCATGGCTTTTTCTTTGCCTAAAAGTCCTACTTTGTCCAGCGCAGCACGAATGCGTTTGCCAGCCTCATGCCCCGTAATGCCGTTAATCGCCAGTGGCAGCGCCACGTTGTGATAACAATTGCGGTCGTACAATAATTTATGGTCCTGAAACACCATGCCAAATTGGCGGCGCATAAACGGCAGCGTGGCCTCTTTCAGCTTGCTCACGTTCTGGTTGTTGATTAATACAATACCAGAAGTAGGGCGCTCAATCGTCGCAATCAGCTTTAGCAGCGTGCTTTTGCCAGCGCCAGAATGCCCCGTGACGTATGCGATATCGCCGCGCTCGATGCTGAAGCTTACGCCAGTCAGCGCCTCGTGGCTGCCTGGGTAGCGTTTGGTGACATTATCGAAAGTAATCATACCTTATTATAACTAATCAAACATCGCATCGACAAAATCTTGTGCGCTAAACGGTCGTAAATCATCAATCGCCTCGCCAATGCCAATAAAGCGAATCGGTATTGGTCTTGCCTCGGCAATGGCAGCAATCACGCCACCCTTAGCGGTGCCGTCTAGTTTGCTTAGTACCAAACCCGTGACGCCAAGCGCATCGTCAAAGGCTTTGACTTGGCTGACTGCATTTTGGCCTGTGTTGGCGTCAATCACTAATAAGATTTCGTGCGGCGCGCCAGGGTAGGCTTTGTCGATAACGCGTTGTACTTTTTTAATTTCGTCCATCAAGTTATTTTGTGTGGGCAGGCGGCCTGCGGTGTCGGCAATCACAATATCGATTTTTTTGGCGATAGCAGAATTGACTGCATCAAATATTACTGCGGCAGGGTCGCCCCCCTCGCTGGCGATGACGTGCACATTATTGCGCTCACCCCATACCTGTAATTGCTCACGTGCAGCGGCTCTAAAGGTGTCGCCGGCAGCGATTAATACGCTGTTACCTTGTGATTGAAATAATTTGACTAATTTGCCGATGGTTGTCGTTTTACCTGCACCGTTTACGCCTGCGAGCATGATGACAAAAGGCTTATGGTTATTGGTCTGCAGAGGCACCTCGAGCGGTCTTAAAATGGCCAATAGCTCAGTTTTTAAAGCGCTTTTTAGGGCAGTAGTATCTTCTAGGTTCTCACGTTTAACACGTTTTTTTAAATTATCCAGTAATTTTTGAGTGGCTGCCACGCCGATGTCAGACGTGATTAAAATCGTTTCAAGCTCCTCGTACGTTTCCGCATCAATTTTGCCGCCGCCGAATAAGCTATTCAGTTGACCAGATAATTGTTGACGCGTTTTGGCAAGGCCTTGCTTAAGGCGTTGCCCCCAAGTCAATTCGATTTTGGCTTCTGTCGTGACCACATCTGCAATAACAGGTGCAGCTTCAGGGCTAGAAGTTACATCTTCAGCAGTTTTTTTCTTAAAAATATTAAACATGACACACTTAAAAATTTAATTAACGACTATTTTAATCGTAAACTAGCACACGCGCACGAACTAAACTAATTTGGCGCGTGTCATTAGTGTGTTCGTTTAACATTCAAGTTTTGAAAGAATAATGTCGTGCCAAAAACTATAGCCCTAAAAATTAAAGCTCTGAAAATAAGTACCCTATTGCTTGCATTAAGCGTCACTCCTCTGGTTTCATTGGCTGCCGATATTCAAGAATTTAGCTTAAAAAACGGCCTAAAATTAATCGTGCAGGAAGACCATCGCTCGCCAGTAGTGGTATCGCAAGTGTGGTATCGCGCGGGTAGTTTAGATGAGGTTAATGGCAAAACTGGCGTGGCACATTTGCTAGAACACATGATGTTTAAAGGCACAAAGAAGGTTCCTGCAGGTCAGTTTTCACGATTAATTGCTGCGGCTGGCGGTAAAGAAAATGCGTTTACTGGCAACGATTACACCTGCTATTTTCAGCAGTTAGAAAAGTCGCATCTGCCGCTGTCGTTTAAATTAGAATCTGACCGCATGGCAAATTTGAATATTACGGATGAAGAATTTTCAAAAGAAATTAAAGTAGTGATGGAAGAGCGCCGCTGGCGCACTGAAGATAAACCGCAATCAAAAGTGAATGAGCAGTTTCAAGCCACCGCTTATCGCGCACACCCTTACGCAAGGCCTGTGGTGGGTTTTATGAATGACTTAGAGAATATGACTGCCGCAGATGCCCGTGAGTGGTACAAAAATTGGTACGCACCCAATAATGCAACTATTGTAGTGGTGGGAGATGTTAAGGCGCAAGATGTTTATAAGCTGGCAACCCAATATTTTGGCGGTATAAAATCACATGCACTGCCTGCACGCAAACCACAAACTGAGCCCGCACAAATCGGCGAGCGTCGCGTAGTGGTGAAGGCGCCAGGCAAATTGCCCTATTTGATGATGGGATTTCATGCGCCAACTTTACTTGGCTTAGAATCAACCAATGCAACTAAAACGCCAGAGCAAGAGTGGGAGCCCTATGCGCTAGAAGTGCTGGGCGGCGTGTTAAGCGGCAATGATTCAGCTAGATTGAATCAAAAATTGGTGCGTGAGACCTCAATTGCAGTGGATGTGGGCGCAGGTTTTGATGCAACCGCAAGAGGTCGCGAAGCTTTATTTGAGCTAAGCGGTACGCCGAGTGAGGGCAAAACTGTGGCAGAGCTTGAGGCTGCATTAATCACTCAAATTGAACTCATTAAAACAGGTGGTGTGACGCAGCAAGAGCTAGATCGCGTAAAAGCGGCGGTGATTGCAACCGATGTGTATCAGCGCGACAGCATGTTCTACCAAGGCATGCAAATTGGGCAATTAGTGACCATGGGCTATGATTGGCACATGCTGAAAACGTATCCAGATAAGTTAAAGGCGATTACCAGCGAGCAAGTGCAAGCGGTAGCCAAAAAATATCTCGTGAAAGATAATATGACGATTGCCACGCTAGACCCGCAGCCGATAGACCCGAATGCGAAGCCTGTTGGCAAACCCCACATCCACTAGGTTAAAAATGCAAACCTTGTCGTCATACATTGTTGTGCAACACCTCGTGTACAAACACGTACACATCAGTATTGCGCGCCCAGTCTGACTTAAAGCTTTGCATTTTTAAGATGGTTAAATATTAATATTAGAAACAATTTTCAACTCCGTCATTGCGCGGAATATTGAACGGAATCCAGAAAAAATGATGAATGTACCAAAACTTTTTGTATTGATAGCCGCAGTAATAATTTCGACAGCAGCCAACGCCGCGGTTAAAATTAATCACTGGCAAACTACAGCTGGGTCAGATGTGTATTTTGTTGAAAATCATGACCTGCCAATCATCGATATGGCGGTGAACTTTCCCGCAGGAAGCGCGCGCGACACCAAATTGTCATCTGGTGTGGCTGGTGTGACACGCTATATGATGACGCTAGGCGCAGCAGGCATGAGCGAGGAAGTGATTACTAACAAATTTGCTGATATTGGTGCTGTTTTGGGTGGCGAGTTAGATTCAGACCGTGCTGCATTTAAGCTGCGTACCTTAACTTCTGAAAGCGCGAAAGCACTTGAAACATTCAATGCAATTTTGCACAAACCAGACTTTCCACAGACGGTATTAGACCGCGAAAAAGTGCGTATTATCGCTGGTATTAACGAGGCAGCAACGCAGCCAGAGAGTATTTCTAGTAAAGCATTTATGAAAGCTTTGTACGGCGCGCACCCTTACAGCTTGGAAGAAAGCGGTGAAGTGGATACGATTGCGGCGATGAAGCGCGATGATTTAGTAGCGTTTTATAATCAATATTACAGCGCAAAAAGCGCAGTAATCGCCCTCATTGGCGATATGACAGAAACACAAGCGCGCGCCATTGCAGAAAGTACGTCCGCAGGCTTGCCACAAGCGCCAGCGGTGCAAAAAATTGCAGAAGTTACCTTACCAACCACCGCAAGTAATCAAAGTATTAGCCACCCTGCTACACAAGCGCATATTTTATTGGGCTACCCAGGCATCAAGCGTGGTGATACCGATTATTTTCCGCTGTATGTGGGTAATTACATTTTGGGCGGCGGCGGTTTTGTTTCGCGTTTGACGGAAGAAGTGCGTGAAAAGCGCGGCTTAGTTTACAGCGTTTATAGCTACTTTATGCCGATGGCTGAGCTTGGCCCGTTTCAAATTGGCTTGCAAACTAAAAAAGACCAAGCGGGTGAGGCTCTGAAAGTGGTTAACGCAACAGTCGCTAAATACATACAAGGTGGCCCGACTGAAAAAGAGCTAAAAGCTGCAAAAGATAACATTATCGGCGGCTTCCCAATGCGCATTGATAGTAATGGCAAAATTTTAGATTACTTAAGTGTGATTGGTTTTTATAAATTGCCAATGACGTATTTAGATGATTTTAATAAATCAGTCGCAAAAGTGACTACCAAACAAATTAAAGAAGCGTTTCAACGTCGCATTAAACCTGAGAACTTTGTCAGCGTGACAGTTGGCGCACAGTAAGCAAGCCGACCCAAAGCCAGTCGCGCAGTCACTTGCTTATCGTCAATCCGTCATTCTGAACCCAAAGCCTCTTGGGCGAAGAATCTAGTTTTGCTAAGTTTACTTCTAGATTCTTCGCTGCGCTCAGAATAGCGTGCTAAAAATTTGGTAAGCTATTGTTTTTAGCTAAATCCAATTAATTTTGCCACCTTCAAAACCCACAAAAAAAGCCATCAATACCAATCAAGTCCGCATCAATGCTGGTGTTTGGCGCAGTCGCTTGCTTAAGTTTCCTGATGTAGATGGCTTGCGTCCTACTCCAGAGCGCGTGCGTATTACCGTGTTTAATTGGCTTGGGCAAGATTTAACGGGTAAAACTTGCCTCGATTTATTTACAGGTACAGGTGCGTTTGGGTTTGAGGCTTTATCGCGCAACGCAAAAAATGTGGTCATGATTGAAAACTCTCGTCCAGCCTACCAATCGTTGTTACAAAACCAAATGCAGTTAAAAGCTGAAAACTGTCAAATTTTAAACCAAGATGCGCTGAATTTTTTAGCCCAAAACACGCAAAAGTTTGATGTAATTTTTTGCGATCCACCCTACAATAAAGGCTGGTTAGATAAGCTGCTACCCATTTTAAATCAACATCTTAGTGAAAATGGCATGATGTACGCTGAAGCCGAGTTTGAGATTGAATCAAGCGAAGGTTGGCAGGTGATGAAACAAAACAAAGCGGGCAATGTTTTTTACCATTTGTTAAAATGTAGCCGATAACGAGGAAATAATATGAGCAAAAACCGCATAGCAGTTTATCCTGGTACCTTCGACCCTATCACGCTTGGCCATGAGGACATTGTGCGCCGCGCCGCAAATTTGTTTGATGAGGTGATTGTAGCTGTGGCTGGCAGCACCAATAAACGTACGCTGTTCAGCTTAGATGAGCGTGTGGTCTTAGCAAAAAGTGTATTTATCGATGCCAATGTAAAGGTGATTGGATTCAATAGCTTGCTCATGCAGTTTGTGCAAGAACAAGGTGCGCAAATGGTTATTCGCGGCCTGCGCGCGGCCAGCGATTTTGAGTATGAGTTTCAGCTGGCTGGTATGAATCGCAAGCTTTTTCCAAAGTTAGAGACACTGTTTTTAACGCCTGCCGAGCAATATATGTTTGTGTCATCTAGCCTGGTACGTGAAGTCGCCAAATTGGATGGAGATGTGAACCAGTTTGTATCACCCACGGTGGAAGCAGCCATTTTAGAGAAGTTAGGTAAAGTGTAATTTAGATGGCATTAATGATTACCGATGAATGCATTAATTGCGACGTGTGCGAGCCCGAGTGCCCGAACGGCGCGATTTATCAAGGTCAAGAGATTTATGAGATTAACCCCAATTTATGTACCGAATGCGTTGGCCATTTCGACAAACCGCAATGTGTGATAGTGTGTCCTGTGGATTGCATTCCGCTGAATCCAGATGTTGTGGAAAGCCAAGAAGCATTACTTGCAAAGTATCATCAAATTACGGCCATTTAATTTGACTATTTATTATTTAAAATAAAGGAATAAGCCATGAGAGTATTACACACCATGCTACGCGTGGGCGACTTACAGCGTTCTATCAATTTTTATACCGATGTACTGGGCATGAAATTGTTGCGTACCAGCGATTATCCAGACGGCGAGTTTACGCTGGCGTTTGTGGGTTATGGCAACGAGTACGACAATACCGTGCTGGAGTTGACCTACAACTACAGCAAAACCAGCTATGATATGGGCGGCGCGTATGGCCATATGGCGATAGAAGTAGATGATATTTACGCTGAATGCGAAGCAGTCAAAGCCAAAGGCGGCAAGGTGGTGCGCGAGGCTGGGCCTATGAAAAGCGGCACGTTGGTGATTGCGTTTATTGAAGATCCAGATGGGTATAAGATTGAGTTTATTCAAAAGGGAACTATTGAGTATCCACGTTAAGTCGCCGTTCAAACGTATTTAACCCTGCTTATTTATTCAAACTTTTTTAATACCTATTTAGGAGTTTTAATTGACGACCCCATTTACCGTTTACACTTCGCCATCGGCGTTTCCTAACCCGCAGCGCTTACGCTTATTTCAATATGAAAAAGGCATACAAGCGCATATTAATGAAGTGATTTACGATATGGCGCCAGGTGGCGATCAGCGAAAATGGCCGCATTTGAAGATGAACCCATGGGGTGAAACACCCACTATGCAGTTGGCGGATGGCAGCTATATGAGCGAATCTGTAGCCATCGCCATGTATTTGGATAACCTTCTTGAAGGCCGCAAATTATTTGGTGAGTCACCTAAAGAGCAAGGTCTAATTAGCATGTGGGATTCACGCATCTGGGTACAGATTTTATATCGCATCACTACGCTATTTCATGTGAGCCATCAAGGTTTGGGGCCAAAAATCGAACTAACAAATAACCCGCAGTGGGGCGAGCATTGCCGCAAAGAGGCGTTAAGTCATGCAAGTCTCGTCAACCAACATTTATCAGATGGCCGCGAGTGGCTAATTGGCGGAGCAGAACCAACATTTGCAGATATTACCTTATGCACTTCTATTGCTTTTTCTAAGTTTGGCCCAGTGCAAACACCGTTAGATGAACGTTTTGAGCATTTGCACTATTTTTGGCAACGCTGGCAACAAAGACCGAGCTTTAAATTGGCGTATGCAGATGGGGCAGGGCTGGCAGAGTTAGCACATTTGATTAAATAATAACGTAAAAAATGGTTGAAAATAATGCAGCCTTGAAAACAGCCGTGCAAGCTGCACTAGATGGCGATTGGCATGCGGCGCACAATATTACGCAAGAATACAGCGACGCTACAGCCAACTGGCTGCATGCGGTGTTACACAAAATTGAAGGTGACGAGTGGAACAGCAAGTATTGGTATGCCAAAGCAAGTGGCAAAC
>JANXWL010000102.1 GCA_025351225.1 Methylotenera sp.
AATTGGTGCTGCTCAATAACTGGAGCTTAACGAATGAACACAATATTACCTACATATATTCAATTTGGCCGTGATATTTGTGGTGATCTTTTACTGGGTGAGCGCCATGAATGGTGGCTAGCCAATGGCCTTGGGGGTTACGCAGCTGGCAATATCGCTGGTACGTTAACTCGGCGGTATCATGGTTTATTGGTTGCGCCAGTGAATCCGCCTTTAGGTCGTCATCTGGTTTTTGCTAAAGGTGACGCGACTTTAATCGACGGGGGTCAGCGCATCCCTTTGTTTAGCAATCGGTGGGGGGATGGTAGTATTTCACCAAAGGGCTATTTGCAGATTGAATCGTTTCATTTAGAAGGCCGTATGCCAGTGTGGCGCTTTGCCATTGGTGATGTGCGTATTGAACAACGCATTTGGATGGAGCAGGGTGCGAACACGACTTATCTAGCTTTTCGCTTACTATCAACTAATAAGGTCAAGCGGCCACTTAAGTTGGCTATTAAGTTGTTGGCGAATTCACGTGATCATCATGGCAGTGGTCATCCTTGGGATTTCAATCCATTTATCGAAAAAGATACTGATACGCTTTATGTACGCAACCCAAATTGGTTCACGCTAACAGTCAAAACACGTGGCGGCAACCTTGAATCGGACATGACTTGGTATGACAATTTTCATTTATCAACAGAACGCGAACGCGGTTTACCAGATAACGATAGTCATCTTTGTATAGGCGAAGCATTGCTGGATCTTAATAGTGATGAATGGGTTGGCATTGTGGCGAGCACTGAGGAAAATCTTTCGAATTATCTGATGGAGGCCATGCGCAGAAATTTAATGTTTGATGCTGGTCAATTAAAGCGTACCCAAGTTACGGTGCCAGAATTCATTGGTGCGCCAGAATGGGTGAATCAATTAGTGCTATCGTCTTCCAGTTTCATTTTTTCTCGGCCATTACCCGATGTGCCTGATGGTGAATCGATTATTGCTGGCTATCCTTGGTTTGGCGACTGGGGTCGCGACACCATGATTGCTTTGCCTGGATTAACTCTCACGACAGGCCGCTTTGATACCGCACGGCGTATATTGAATACCTTTGCGCGCTTTATTGATCAAGGTATGCTGCCTAATATGTTTCCAGGTGCTGGTACTACGCCAGAATACAATACAGTAGATGCTGCGCTTTGGTATATCGAAGCTTGGCGCGCTTATGTTGCCGCTACGCGTGAAACGGTGAATCTTAAACAAGTTTTTCCGATACTTGCCGAGATTATCGACTGGCATATAAAAGGCACGCGCTATCAGATTAAAGTCGACCCTGCGGATGGCTTGTTATACGCTGGCGAGTCGGGTGTACAAGTCACTTGGATGGATGCCAAAGTAGGCGATAATGTTGTCACGCCGCGCATTGGCAAACCTGTTGAAATAAATGCTTTGTGGTACAACGCACTGATAACAATGGCCGAATTTGCAACGATGCTTAAACAGCCAGCAACACAATACCAAGAGCTCGCTAAAAAAGCGAAAGCAGGATTTAAGCGCTTTATCAAGGCCGATGGCACAGGTTTGGCCGATGTGTTGGATGGTCCTGAGGGAGACGATTTGTCATTGCGACCTAATCAGATTTTTGCAGTCAGTTTACACGCGAGCCCCTTGGATGATAAGTCTCAGCGCGAAGTGGTAAGCGCGTGCGGACGCGAACTGCTCACTTCCTATGGTTTACGCTCGCTTAATGTTTCGCACCCTGAATTTAAACCTCGCTATGAGGGTGGAGTTTGGGAGCGCGACACTAGCTATCATCAAGGACCAGTATGGGCATTTTTACTTGGACATTATGCGATTGCTGAATACAAAGTGAGTGGGGATGCAATTGCAGCACAGGCAAATCTTGAGCCTATACGTGATCATTTAATGAGTGGAGCCTTGGGTACAGTCAGTGAAATTTTTGATGGGGTAGTACCACATACACCTCGTGGTGCGCCAGCACAGGCTTGGTCTGTGGCGTGTATTCTCGAAGCCTGGGTTTACTTAGAGCGACAAAAAAATAAAAGCGCACATGAAGTTACAGCGCTTAAAAAAACGAATATAGTGAGCTTGTCTAAGGTAGAGGCATAGGTATGCGGCAATTTATTAATGAGTGGTTTTCTAAACAGGCCAACACAGCTAAAACGAAAAATTTAAATGCTGAACGGCAACGGTTAGAAGCTCAACATGAAGGGCGCGAAGATTGGCGGCATTGGGGGCCTTACTTGGCAGAGCGTGCTTGGGGTACTGTGCGTGAGGATTACAGTGCTACTGGCAACGCATGGGAATATTTTGACCATGATCAAGCACGTTCCCGTGCTTATCGTTGGAATGAAGATGGTCTAGGCGGTATCTGTGATGAAGCGCAAAAGTTGTGTTTTTCGTTAGCATTATGGAGTGGGGTGGACCCCATATTAAAAGAGCGTGCTTTTGGCCTGACTGGCAATCAGGGCAACCATGGCGAAGACGTGAAGGAGTATTATTTCTATCGTGATGCAACGCCATCGCACAGCTATATGCGCTATCTTTATAAATATCCGCAAGCAGCATACCCTTATCAAAACTTAGTTGAAGAGAATGCTCGCCGCTCAAGGCAAGACCCACCTTTCAATTTGCTGGATACTGGTATCTTTAATGATAACCGTTACTGGGATGTTGAAGTACGTTATGCCAAAGCCAACACAGAAGAAATGCATATTCGGATAATTGCCAGTAATCGCGGCCCAGACGCCCAAACATTACATATTTTACCAACGCTATTATTTCGCAATACTTGGTCATGGAGTGGTACACAGGGGAAGCCTGATGAACAAGTTAAACCCAATCTCACTGAAATAACGGCACCAAACGATGCGCAATGGGCGGTAAAAGCCGAGCATTCAACTTTGGGTTGTTATTATCTATATGGTCGCCAAAAAGCAGAAACGCTTTATACCGAAAACGAAAGTAATGC
>JANXWL010000116.1 GCA_025351225.1 Methylotenera sp.
TACAAACAGGTCTGCTACACAATAAACTGATGGGCACTATCATTTCGCTTGCTTTTCTTTGCCTGTTTTTATTGGTATTTGTATTCATGCTATTTTACGAAAAGCATGGCAATACGCTGTTTAACTTTAGCTTGTTTGATACCAAAAAAGACGCTGCCAGCGAATCGCTAAGCATGTTAGATAATCTAACTAAATTACCTAATCGCAAAGGCTTTGAATATAACTTGATTGCTGCTATTAATCGCAGCAATCAAAGCGGCAATACATTGGCACTGGCTTATATTGATTTAGATCACTTCAAACCCATTAACGATCAATATGGCCACAACGTTGGCGATGTTGTGCTGGCTGCCGTTGCGCAGCGTTTGCACGCGGCTGTACGCGGTTGTGATTCACTTGCGCGCTTAGGTGGTGATGAGTTTGTGGCACTTATTGAGGAAATTGAATCAGACGATGATGTATTGCCGATTGCAGAGCGGATTGTAGATTCTATTAACTTACCATTTTATGCAGATGGCCAGCAAATTGATATTTCATGCTCGGTAGGTATTGCGTTATATCCACGCGATGGCGACCTTGAGAAGCTAATTATTTGCGCAGATAGTGCAATGTATAAAGCTAAAACTAACGGAAAAAATCAATTTAAATTTTATGATGCCGAGCTGGAATCTGCCTCTAACAAAATGCTGGATATACAACGTGACTTGCGCTGCGCCATTACAAGCAATCAATTCGAGCTATTTTTTCAGCCAAAATTAGATTGCAAAACTCAATTACTCGTAGGTGCTGAGGCACTTATTCGTTGGAACCACCCAGTTAAAGGTGTTGTTATGCCAAATGAGTTTATTCCTGCAGCCGAGCATTTAGGCTTAATAGATGAAATAAATGATTGGGTAACCCAAGAAGCCTGTAGAACAATTGGCCATGCTATAACCAAGGGCATAGATTTAAATTTATCGATTAATTTATCCAAACACCGCTTTCGTAATAAAAGCTTAGTGGCTGAAACAGTGCACTATTTAAACCAATATAGTGTACCTGCAAAAAACCTTACTATTGAGATTAAAGAAACTTCGGGCGCACGAGATGAATTGCTGTTTAACCAGCTGATTGCAGAACTTAAAGCTGTTGGCATTAAAATCGCGATTGACGATTTTGGGCTTCATCCATTCACCTTGAATGATCTGCAAGACTTAAATGTAGATGAAATTAAAATTGATCGTTCATTTATTAGTCAGTTGAACGCGCAAGCTGAATCATGGAAATTAATTGACGTACTTATTAATTTGGCTCATACATTAAATATAAACGTGGTTGCAGAGGGTATAGAAAACGAGCTACAACGCAGCGTACTTAAACAACTTGGCTGCAACCACATGCAAGGATATTTATTTTCAAAACCGATTGCCGAGACTGATTTATATCAATTTTACAACCAACATCAATTAACCGTTGAGGCGCTTAAACTTAGCACTGATGAAAATTTAGCTGCAACGACTGCGTAAAACACAATTACGCAGCACACATTTTATGCAAGCTGATAAAATGTGATGATGCAAACACTTAATCTATACGGTATACCTAACTGCAACACCGTTAAAAAAGCCCGCGTTTGGCTTGATAATAATGGTATTGCTTACACTTTTCACGATTTTAAAAAACTTGGCGTAACAGAACAGTTACTTAAAGATTGGCTTAGCCAATTTCCGCATGAAAAGCTCATCAACCGTGCTGGCCTTACTTGGCGCGGCTTAGATGATGTCACCAAAGCTAATATTGTCGACAATTCTGCTGCTATCGCGCTGATGCAAGCAAAAACCTCGCTGATTAAACGCCCTGTTTTAGAAAAAAACGGTAAAATCCTGATTTTAGGCTTCGATGAGGCTGCATATAAAGAGCTCTTCTCATGAGTAAAACTTCCGACTCTAATACATTGGCACTCGCCATTGATTTGCTGAAACGTCAATCCAACACGCCAGACGACGCGGGTTGCCAAGAGGTAATGATTGCACGGCTGGAAAAGCTGGGCTTTAATATCGAGCGTATGCGCTTTGGTGATGTGGATAATTTTTACGCACGTCGCGGCAATACCTCGCCGTTATTAGTGTTTGCAGGGCACACCGATGTTGTACCGACAGGCCCAATCGATAAATGGCATACACCGCCATTTGAGCCCACCATTAAAGATGGCATGTTGTATGCGCGCGGCGCAGCCGATATGAAAACGTCCTTGGCCGCATTTATCACCAGTATTGAAGAGTTTATAGCCGAAAATCCTGAGCATAAAGGCTCGATTGGTTTGCTGATTACATCAGATGAAGAAGGTATAGCGGTCAATGGCACGGTTAAAGTGGTAGAAGTGTTAAAAAATCGCGGCGAGCTGATTGATTATTGCATTGTCGGCGAGCCGACTAGCAACAAAGTGGTGGGCGACATGATCAAAAATGGGCGTCGTGGCTCATTGTCTGGCAAGCTCACTGTTAAAGGCTTGCAAGGCCATATTGCGTATCCGCACCTCGTTAAAAACCCCATTCATATGGTTGCGCCCGCCATTAAAGACATGGTCGAAACCGTGTGGGATACAGGTAATGAATACTTTCCGCAAACTTCCTGGCAAATTAGCAATATGAATGGCGGCACGGGTGCGACCAATGTGGTACCTGGCGAAGTGGAAATTTTGTTTAATTTTAGATTCTGCCCCGAGCTTAATGGCGCAGGCAGCACAGATGCCAATTTACGTGAGCGTGTGCATGCCATTTTAGACAAACACGCGCTCGATTACGATTTGGATTGGGAATACTCGCAGCCTTACATCACGCCGCGTGGTAATTTGGTAGAAGCTATTTCACGCGCAATTGAACATGCTTACGGCGTATCGCCAGAGCTATCAACCACTGGTGGCACGTCGGATGGCCGCTTTATCGCGGATATTTGTGGTCAAGTGATTGAGTTTGGCCCGCTGAATAAAACTATTCACAAGCTAAACGAGTGCGTGGGTATAGCCGATATTGAGCCGCTAAAAGACACCTATAAATACACCATGAAAAAATTATTAGTCGCAAAACACATATAGAAAAACAAGTTTAAATGATGCATTTTCCTAGATTAGCTGAAGAACTTTTCACCATTCGCGACTGGCTGCGCTTTACCGTTAGCCAATTTGAGGATTCTGATATTTTTTTTGGTCACGGCACTGATAATAGCTATGACGAAGCCGTTTGGTTAATCATGAGCGCACTGCATTTGCCGCACGATACGCTGAATAATTTTTTAGACGCGGTAATCACCGAAACCGAGCGCAAAAAACTAGCACATTTAATCGAGCAGCGCATTACCAAACGCACGCCAACCGCTTATTTGGTGCGCGAGGCTTGGCTGCGCGGCTTTAAATTTTATGTGGATGAGCGCGTGATTGTGCCACGTAGCTTTATTGCAGAGCTGCTGGATTTTCAAGAAGGTGAGCATGGTTTGCAGCCTTGGATAGAGCATCCAGAGCTTATTAATTCTGCCGCTGATATTTGCACGGGCAGCGGCTGCTTGGGCATTCTGCTCGCCAACGCCTTTCCTGATGCAGCGATTGACGTGGTAGATATTTCGCCTGACGCGATTGCAGTCGCCAATATCAATATTACCAACTATGGTTTACAAGATCAAATCACCGCCATTCAGTCTGATATGTTTAGTGCATTGGCAGGCGACGATAATAAACCAAAGACCTATGACTTAATTATTAGCAACCCGCCTTATGTTGATGCGCCTAGCATGGCAACGCTGCCAACTGAATATCGCAATGAGCCGCAATTGGCTCTAGGTAGCGGTGTTGCGGGTTTAGATCACACGCACACCATTCTGCGTGAGGCGGCCAAGCACCTGAATGACGAGGGTATTTTAGTGGTGGAAATCGGTCACAACCGTGATGCGCTGTTGGACGCTTATCCCGATTTACCGTTTACTTGGTTGCAAGTAGAGTCGGGTAACCAGTTTGTGTTTTTGCTCACCAAAGAGCAGCTAGTTTTGCAAGCCAAGAAACTTATTTAACCGCCGATAAACGCAGATGCACGCCGATAAAAACGGATAAAATCATTTCTTCATTCTGGTGTAGGTCATCACAATTATTCCGTGAACCTAGCCCCGTCCGCGATTCCTATCGCTTTTCTGCTGCATTTTAGGTGGTGTAATGTCGCTAGTTTGGCGAATACGTCTATTAGCATTTTTACGCGGTACGGACTTTTTAGCTTCCACACCTCCAGTCGCGCCAGTTCTCGCTTTATAAACAGGCTTACCATCTTCACCCAATTCGGGCGGTTTTCTATTTAAAACGCTGCCACGTTGTTTGCGCACTTTTGGCACAAAAACTGTAGTAGCCTTGTCTTTTTCGCGTTGACTTAGCTGGCGCAATGGCGTTTTAGGTACTTCTAAGCCTGCCCATTCCAGCAAATCCACCACTTGTTTTTGCTCTAGCTTTAGCATCGCGCCACGTTTAACGCGTGGTGGTAAATTAATAGGACCAAAACGCACGCGCATTAAGCGGCTAACTGGCATTTGAAACGCCTCAAACAAACGGCGCACTTCGCGGTTTCTACCCTCGCGCAAAATCACTTGATACCAATG
>JANXWL010000121.1 GCA_025351225.1 Methylotenera sp.
GGTATTGCAGGCGCACGCACTGAAGTGCCAGGCTGTAGTTTGTGTATGGGCAACCAAGCGCGTGTGGCCGATAAAGCGACAGTGTTCAGTACTAGTACCCGCAACTTTGATAACCGTATGGGCCGCGATGCACGTGTTTACTTGGGTTCAGCCGAGCTGGCCGCGGTGTGTGCCAAGCTTGGCCGTATGCCAAGCCATGCGGAATATATGGAAACCGTTGGTACTAAGCTAAACGACGTTGCCAATATTTATAAATATTTGAATTTTGACCAAATGACTGAATATAAAGCTGCGCTAGATACTTTAAGCAGTGGTAAAAAAGTGATTCCAATTGCCGAGGCGGTTTAGATTGAGTAATAGAGGCTAATAAAAAGAGGCTCTGGTAAAAAGAGGCGCTGGTAAAAAGAGGTGATGAAAAGTGAACTCCGAACAACAAAAAACCAAGCCCAAGCTCATGCCAACTAAAATTTTCACGCAAGAAACCATAGCTCCACCTAAACGCGGTGCTTGGAAAATCATGTTGCCGCTCAGTATTGCGCTGAGTGCAATCGCTTATGCCGCCTGGTATTATGGCTGGCATGCCAAGGCGGTAACCACTGGCGTCATGTTATTTGCAGCGCTTTCGCATGTACTAGCATGGGGTTTGGGCATTATTGGGCTGCTGCCAATAATTGGTCCTTTAATTGTTAAGGTATTAAGTTTATCCATTATTTGGCTGCTAAATGCGGTGGGCTATTTAGTATCGTTCACTGCAATTAAACGTGGCTATAGTAAAGATGTACTGACCTACCGCGGCCTAACAGTGGCGCTGCTGGTGGGTATTGTGATTGGCTACGTGATCGGTAACCTTGTCTAGCCTGTTAATTTGATAGTGTGTTAATTTTAGTCTGTTAATTTAGGCCTGCTTTGATTCAATCTCTGAAAAAATCCCGCGTCTACCAACACATCTTAAAAATAGGCGACTTCTTTCCCGTACTTTTCTTTTTTGGCGGATTCATTTGGGATGCCGTCACCATCGGCCGCAACGTCGCGACTTCTGATTTAGTCACTTTCGTGGCTTATTTACTGCTGGCGGGGCTTATTTTGTTTGTCATAGGTCGCCCAAGCTATGTGCTGGCCGACACCTCAAACCCTCTTGATTGGTTGCCAGCCTTTCTACACAATACTTACAGGCGTTTACATTACCCACATTTACCGTATTTTTTGCTGCAATTTATTTACGGCAATTTATTAAGCTCGCTATTTATTTTATATTTTAAAAGCGCAAACCATTGGCTGGCTTGGGTGATGACCATCATCATGGCAGGGTTGTTGGTGGGGAACGAATTTATAGAAAGCGAATATCGACGCTTTACCTTAAGTTGGGCAGTGTTTGGATTATGTGCGATGTTGGTATTCAATTTTGTGTTGCCTTGTGTGTTAGGCAGCATTCATGCAGTGTGGTTTTACTTAAGCACATTGTTAGGCGCGGTTGCCGCGCATGGTTTGTATAGAAAAACGCCTAGCCACTTGGGTAGTATTTATCCAGTTTGGTTAATTGCCAGCTTGTTAATGTTTGCCTATTCAGTGGACATGATTCCGCCAGTGCCATTGGTTAAGCGCGAAATCGCCATGGCTTATGATGTGCAAAAAGTAGGCATGCAATATCAACTTAGCCAGCAAGCATCCAGCTGGTGGGTGTTTTGGCGCAAAACCAGTGATGATTTAACCGTGGCGCCAAATCAGCGCGTGTATTGCTTTTCGTCTATTTTTGCGCCTGCGGGATTAAGCACTAAGCTATTCCACAATTGGCAAATTTACACCAAAAAAGGCTGGGTTACACAATCACGCGCGGGCTTTGCCTTAAAGGGTGGACGTTATGGCGGCTATAGGGTTTACACGTTTAAAAGCAATATCACAGCGGGCAATTGGCGTGTGAGTATAGAAACAGAAGACGGAAAAACGCTAGCGATTTACCCGTTTACGGTTAAAGTTGCACTAACGAGCTTAGAGAAACCAAGAGAAAAAATTGTGCTAAGTTATTAAGTAATTTTGTGTTTAATCAAAAAATCTGCGGTTTCGTCTAGCGCTAGTAGTTGCGTTAAAACAGGCATGGTTTCAGCAAATATTTTTGGCAGCGTATAAGGTGGGTTAACAATCAACATGCCGCTACCATGCATGCCATAACCATCCAAACTTGGCGCTTGCACCATTATTTCTAACTGTAAAAAATCAGTATTAAGCGCGATTAATTCGTGCACCATTTCTGCGGGTTCTGGTCGTTGTAATAGCGGATACCAAACCAAATATGTGCCAGTCTCAAAACGTTTTAGACTGTTTTTGATGCAATCTACTACTCGGCTGTAATCATCTTTTAGCTCATATGGTGGGTCGATTAATACCACAGCGCGTTTAGTGGGCGGTGGCAAGCAGGCAGAAATACCAGCAAATCCGTCTTGCATTTCTATTTTTGTTTGACGAACTTTATGGCTGAAATTTTCTATCAGTAATTTGCAATCACTTGGGTGCAACTCGAATAGACGTAGTTTGTCGTCTTGTCGTAAAAAACTTTCAGCTATTTTTGGCGAGCCAGGATAAAAATTTAACGTATTATTTTCATTAAACCTTTTGATTAACTTTATAAAATCATTCAACGAGTCTGGCAAATTCTTAGCCGCAAAAAGCCTTGCAATGCCATTTTCAAACTCTGCATTTTTTTGTGCAAACTCACTTTTTAATGCATACATGCCTGCACCTGCATGCGTATCAATTGCCCAATATGGTTTAGGCTTTTGATTCATGTAGGCCAAAACTAAGCTCAATACGTAATGTTTTAACACATCGGCGTGATTGCCCGCATGAAAGGCGTGGCGGTAACTTAGCATGGCTGTGATGTTGTTAAATTCATGGCGAAATTATAGGCGACAATGGTCTATTATCTTGTATCATGCCGTAAATAATTTAAACCTAGAGTAACTAGAAAAGCTAATGAATAACCATCCAAATCATGAAAATGAGCACTCTGACAACCATCACCATGGCAACGCATTTGCCAGTCCTTTTTTTATTATATTAGGCTTTGCTGCTATTGAGTTTTATGGTGGCGTTTTTACCAACTCACTTGCATTAATGGGTGATGCTGGACATATGTTATCGGATGCCTTGGCACTTGGCTTGGCTTGGTTTGCATCGCATTATGCTAAAAAAAGTAACACAAAAAAGCATGCCAGCGGCTTAACGCATTCAGAGCTTTACGCATCTATTATTAATTGCGTACTAATGCTAGGCGTCACTGTTTATATTGTGATAGAGGCGATTGATCGCCTAAAAAATCCGCAAAATGTCACAGGGTTTTATGTAATGGTGTTAGCGCTGATTGGTGTGGTGGTTAATGTAATCGTCGCTAAAATGTTACACCATCATGGTGAGGAGCATGGTGGCAAAGATAATCTCAATCATCGTGCTGCCTTTTTGCATGTGTTAGGCGATTTGTTGGCGTCAGTCGCTGCTTTAGTTGCAGGTGCTGTCATTTATTTCACGGGTTGGTTAGCTGCAGATCCCATTTTATCGCTGCTGATTTCTGCGCTTATTTTAATTGGAACCCTCAACTTGGCTAAAGATATTTGGCAGACATTGCACTCAAAGAAAAGCGATGAGCTTAAACATGATAACCATGATGGGCATGCCCACTAAGTTATTCGATATCAGTCGTCGCCAATGCCCACACTTATTGCTAAAGGCATGATTTTGGTAGATAGTGATTATTGCAGCCGCTAAAACACACAAACTAAACGCCTGACGGAATTCATGTTATATGCGGTGTTTGCGGATATTCAATTATTTTTAAATAAAGGAGCGTTAAAATGCCTTATGTAAACGTTAAGCTCGCTGGATCTATCACCAAAGAACAGAAAAAAGAAATCGCTAAAGAAATCACCGAAACTCTGCAAAAACACGCACATAAACCACCCAGCTATACCTATATTGTATTTGAAGAAGTGAAAATGGAAGATTGGGCGATAGGTGGAAGTTTGCTTGGATGACTGGATTTAACTGTTAAAATAGGGCATGTTTGACCCTAAACCAATCTTAAAAAACCTGCCCAATCTGCCAGGCGTCTATCGCATGATAAACGCTGTGGAAGAGGTGATTTATGTGGGTAAGGCGAAAGATTTAAAAAAACGCGTTTCATCTTACTTTAATAAAAACTTACCCAGCCCGCGCACACGCATGATGGTGAGCAATATAGTAAAAATAGAAACCACTGTGACGCGCAGCGAGGCAGAAGCTTTGTTGCTGGAAAACAATCTGATTAAAGGTTTGATGCCGCGCTATAACGTATTGTTTCGCGACGATAAATCGTACCCTTATATTGCGCTCACTGGTGATCAATTTCCGCGTTTGGCCTTCCATCGTGGCGCGCAGCGTAAAGGCTCGCAGTATTTTGGACCTTTCCCTAACTCAGTCGCGGTGCGCGAAAGTATTCAATTATTACAAAAGGTTTTTAAGCTACGCACCTGCGAAAATACCGTATTTTCGAACCGTTCGCGGCCTTGTTTACAG
>JANXWL010000139.1 GCA_025351225.1 Methylotenera sp.
TTGTAATATAAAAATTATGGTTCTTGCCAATTTATTTAGTTTCACAATTATAATTTAATCATCACATGCACTTTATAATTTCACCATTACATGCCGCACCGCGCTGTAATCCTCAATCGCGTACATCGACATATCTTTGCCGTAGCCTGATTTTTTCATGCCACCGTGGGGCATCTCGCTAACTAGCATAAAGTGCGTATTTACCCATGTGCAGCCATATTGCAGCTCGGCTGATACACGCATCGCACGCGAAACATCGCTTGTCCAAACAGAGCTTGCTAGGCCGTATTCTGACGCATTGGCCCAGCCCACTACTTGCTCTTCATCATCAAATCGCGTCACTGAAACCACAGGGCCAAATACTTCTTTACAGACAATTTCATCAGTTTGTAACGCGCCCGCAATTATAGTTGGCGCGTAAAAAAAGCCACGAGTATCGATTACTTTGCCGCCAGTGGTTACTTCTATATGTTTTTGCTGTCTTGCTCTATCTACAAAACCCGCCACGCGCTCGCGTTGACGCGCTGAAATTAATGAGCCCATTTCAACCCCGTCTACTTTTTGCTCGCCTACTTTAATACTAGAAACCGCTGAAGATAACTCGGCCACTAATTTGTCGTAGATTTTTTTTCCTGCATAAATACGGCAAGCTGCCGTGCAATCTTGGCCTGCATTATAAAAGCCAAAAGTACGCACGCCTTCTACAACAGAGGCTAAATCTGCGTCATCAAACACAATCACTGGCGCTTTGCCGCCCAACTCTAAATGTGTACGTTTTACGCTTTTAGCCGCAACATCCATGATTTTTTGGCCTGTGGAAATATCGCCCGTAATTGAAATCATCTGCACTTGTGGTTGTGAAATCATTGGTGCGCCGACTGATTCACCCCGACCATTGAGAATATTCACTACGCCAGCAGGGAATATCTCGGCAATTAATTCAGCTAATTTAAGCGTGGTCAGTGGTGTCATTTCCGATGGCTTTAATACCACCGTGTTGCCCGCAGCTAAGGCAGGGCCTAGCTTCCAAGCCGCCATCATTAATGGGTAATTCCAAGGTGCAATGCTTGCGACCACACCCAATGGGTCGCGCCGAATCATGCTGGTGTGGCCTGGTAAATATTCACCCGCCAGTGAGCCTGTCATATTACGCACTGCGCCTGCAAAAAAGCGAAACACATCCGCCACCGCAGGCATTTCATCATTCAGCGCCGCCAAATAGGGCTTACCGCAGTTTGCGGACTCAAGCTCTGCGAATGATTCTGCATTGGCTTCAATCGCATCCGCCAGTTTTAACAACATCGTGGAGCGATCTTTTGGTGTAGTTTTTTTGTAGGTTTTAAAAGCGGTTGCAGCAGCAGCTACAGCCTGCTGAATCTGCGCCATCGAGGCTTCAGCAACTTGTGTAATTTCTAGGCCAGTAGAGGGATTTATTACACTAATTGGCTCGCCTTCACCCTTAACAAATTGGCCGTTAATCAATAATCTTGTTTGCATTTTTCATCTCACTTTTAAAAATTTATATAGCTAATTTTTGTCTGTAAACATCAATTTGTAAATACTACTCAAGTATTAGATAGCTTCTTTTTGTAGTAGATTTTCCAGCCGATTTCCTGCTGCTTTAAATTTCAAAATTTCAAATATTTTTTCAGCAATCACGCTGCCAGCTTCTATAGGCGGCAGACCACCTGCGTATATATTAGAAAGCACACTATATTCGTACTGCATAGCCGTGTTGCCGTTAAAAGTGGCTGCTGATTGTTGCGTGGCCTTGTCATTTAAGCGGTATGAAAAATAGGCCGACATGCTACGTGACGCTAGCGCATCACCACCTGGACGTTCGCCAATGAGCGTAACTACCAATTGCGCTTCTAGCGCATTGCCGATGGATTCTGCCAGTTTTACACGGCCATATGGCGCTAAAATGGGCTGGCCTATTTTTAATTTTCGGCTCATTAAACCATCTAGTAATACAGGTAAAAGTTCTGGAATATTATGGTGTATTGCCTCAGCACTTAAGCCGTCAGAAATCACAATTTGTACATCATTATGTTCGGGTTTCAAGCTTGCCAAGACATCATCGTCAAGTCTAGCGCCTAGCTCTGCATCGTTTAAATGCTCAGCCTTATTGTGGGCGTTGGTATGCAACTCGCGCAATTGAATATGGCCCAATTCTGCAGGGCGCAAATTGGCATAAATTGCTTCGCGGCCAATGGCTTGATTGGCCTTTATAAGCCGCGATACCTTGTTGCTAGGTCGCGCGCCAGCATTGTCAAAACCATAAATTGCGGGGGCAGATTCCTGTAAGCGCTGAAATTCTGACTTGGAGTCACAGAAAATTTCAGGCTTCCCCCAGTTTTCACCACGCACTATATTACCATCACTATCTTCAGCAAAAATACAGCGGGAAATTGCCCACGCTAAATATTCTGGTGCTGGGCGCAGATTATAGGTTTCACGCAGGGTTTGGTCATCATGGCCGCTGGTATCAAAATAGGCCAGCATTCTATCGGCGCCTAAATACACATCCATAAAAAAGTTAGCGCCCGCAGCGGTGAGTAGCTCTGTCGCCATTTGCTGGCCTTCTAGCGTTACCTGTGAATGTAGTGTGTAGCATGGTGCCATACCCATCGCCAGCCCTAACAGCTTGCCCATAAAATGATCTTGCAGACACGAAAACATCATTTCAAAGTTATCGAGGTGTGTCTCAGGCCCAATAAAACCTGTGACGTTATTGACCATAAACGGCGAATAACGGCGTGCCAAGCCGTAACATAGCGCTTCGGTCGTGGTCATATCCATGCCATCGTGCTTGTTGTAAGTGAGCTCGCTGCCCTGACCTGTTTCAAAATACATACAATTTTCGGCAATATCACGTAGCGGCCCACTGATGCGCATGGCACCATACGCATGGTCGAGTAGTTCCACAGTCACGTCAAACTCGTCTGTTAATGTGCTTTCTGTACCTGCTAGACTTTGAAACATAATCTCGACGGGTGCGCCTGCTTTTAAACACTCCAGTTGCGTTTTAATGTGCGATAACACGCAAATTTGTGTTGGTGCACCAGTTTCGCGACGGATTTTATCGAGATGTTGTAAAGTTGCGCTGATGTTAGCGACGTTATCAATGGCGGGATTTAGCCCTAAAATTGCATCACCAGAACCCATGCTTAAACCCGTATAAAGCAGCATGGTGATGCCGCTTAGATTGTCGGTAGGATGGTTGGGTTGCAAGCGCGATGACAGCGTACCAGGCAATCCTACTGTAGTTCTGGCCTTGGCTGATGCACCATGTTTAAGTTTTTTAGCGAGATAAATCAGCTCATGCACGTCCAAAAGTTTGGTCAGCGCAGCTACCATAACGCCTGTAAGTGCTGTGCCGATTTTGCGAATATGCGCGCCATTTGAGTTTAGTAATTCATCTTTTAATTCGCCCAAAGTCAGATGTGAAATACTTGAAAATACTGCATGGTTGATGTCGTAATTGACCTTCATTACGCTATCGATTTGCCCATGAATATTGGTGAGCGGGTTATCAAAAAAGTGTTGTAAAGATAATTGGGATAACACAGCACGAGCGGCTTCTCGTTCAATTTCGTTATCCGCCGCCAAGCCCGCTTTACGGTCACCCGCTTTGCTGATGTCGGCGGCACCGAGTACGTGTTTTAGATGAGAAAATGTGAAAGTTCTATCGAGCAAGGTTATGCTGTAGGGAGCATCGGGCCTTGGTGCTGGCAGTAATATTTGCTCGATTTTGCTTAAGCTTTTCATTCAATTTAGCTTGTTTAATTTAACCCGTAAAATGAAACAGGAATCATGCCTTGATGTGCGCGGCCAATATACACAAAATGCGCATCACGTAGCGCCACCTCGTCAATCACCATTAAATTGTAATCCAATTGTCCCCAATCAGAAATATAATTGCCCAACGCTTTGCCAATATTGGCCTCGACTAAAATAATGAGTGGTTGTGAAGGTGAGTATTGACTGCATTGCAACGCATGCTTAATTTGAGAGGCCAATGTGCGAACTTGCTCCAAACAGTAGTTTGCAGCCAGTACTTGTATGCAAGCGCCATTTTGCCTTTTAGCGGCTAGCGTAAAGGCACTAGCCCATTGTTCGATTGGTGAATCAGTTCTTAATTTTGCGATGATTGGTACATCGCGCTGCGGTAAGCAATCTAGCTTGGGCATATAAACGGTGTTGCCAGATATTTCAGTACTGTGCAAAGTTAAGCCAACCACCGTGGCGCGACCTTTATTATCCGGGATACAAGATTTTAGATTGGCAGAAAGTATTGTAGATTTTGAAATAGCAAGCGCCAAATCGATGCCAAAATCGCCATAAAATGTGGTACTTGGCTGGGTTTCTCCAGCTGATATTTTGTACAGTAACTCGCCAACGCCACCTGAAAAAGTAATGATGGGCTTGGTGGCTAGGTCAACAATAAGTGGTTTAAGATTAATTACCACTTGTGTATGTTTTTTAGCAATCACCGAATTAAAAAATGTTATATCGCCAGCTATAATCGCTTCTAATGCTTTGATATAAAAAGCTATTATTTTTTCGCATTCATCAGCATTCAAAGTTTCGCCAACTTGCTTGCCGATATTCAGTGATTCAAGCAGGGCAGCCCCATAGCTTGAGACTGCAATTAATTGGTAACTACCCGGCACAAACTGAAAATGTCGTGCACCAATAAAATAGCAGCCTGTAGCCTGCACATCGCCATTGATGCCCAGCGCAATGTTAGTCGTGCCACCACCAATATCAACGTTAACAATTGGTATGTTTGTATGAAAATGACTAAGCCCAAAGCAGCTGCCCATAAATGCCAACCACGATTCTAAACACGGATCGCCCGCTGTTGCTATCACGCTTTCCCCGACGATGTTGGTGATGAGCATAGATAAGGCCGCGGCATTGTCTGACTGTGCGGCAAGGCCAGTAATCATGCTGCCACCAGAGAATATGCGGCTTGCTTCTACGCCGCTTTGTTTAAGCCATGTTGAGATTAAAGCAGACACCTTTGCTGTATCAATACTTTGCTTATTATTTTGTATGTTAAATGGCGTAAATACTGGTTCAGATTTATAAATAAGACTCACGTCATCAAGCTGCATGCGCCCAGAAGTAGCGCTGCTAGCTATTTTTGCGCTGGCCACCAGCGCGCTACTAGTGGTTGAGCCAAAATCTAATCCCAGTAAAATTACGCGCTCATTTAGTTTAATATTAGCAGCTGTCATTGATGTCGCGCCATCAACTAGCCTATTCATTATTTGCTGCTGCCCGCGATTGTTTCTGTGCCGCGCGTTAAATAATAGGCGGCAATAATAGGTAAGCTGGTAATCAGCATCACCATCATGGCGACTACGTTGGTGATTGCGGCATCATGCGGGCGGGCGAGTTGGTTAAGCAGCCATATCGGCAATGTTACCTCGTGACCTGCGGTAAAAATAGTGACGATTAATTCATCAAACGATAGCGCAAACGCCAATAAACCGCCCGCTAGTAAAGCAGTGGCGAGTTGCGGCAAAATAATACGCCTAAATGTCATGAAGCCATCCGCGCCTAAATCCATCGAGGCTTCTACCAAGCTATGCGGCATGCGCCTAAAGCGTGCGACGACATTATTGTAAATCATGACGACGCAGAACGTGGCGTGGCTTACCACAATCGTCCAAAAACCAGGCTCAATGTTAAGCATATTCATGGCAGAAAGCAGTGCGATGCCCGTGATAATGCCAGGCAGGGCAATGGGTAAAATTAGCATGGTAGTAATCGCCTCTTTGCCAAAAAAGTTGCGACGGTATAACGCAGCTGCTGCCATCGTGCCCATGATTAGCGCCACAAAAGTCGCCACAGTAGCCACTTTTAGAGAGAGTACAATCGCCGACATGACGTCATCACGCGCAAATGCAGCACTAAACCATTTGAGCGTAAAGTAAGTATTATTGCCATCGTGCGCAACAAAAGCATTGATTAAGATAAACACAATCGGAAAATGCAAAAATACCAGTCCGCCATAAGCAAGGGTTTTTAACCAAAT
>JANXWL010000190.1 GCA_025351225.1 Methylotenera sp.
TGGCAAAAGCTTTGCATGACTAAATCGCTACTGAAGCCCAAGCATGCAAGCTCCTTCAATTCATCGCGTGTCATGCCGCCTGTTGTATCTTGGCTGCCGACTGTGGTGGCTTTTGGCTCACAGTAAGTATTAGGGCGAACACCTATATTTTCAGGCAAGCCACACGCGCGGCCAACCATTTTTTGTGCGAGTGTATAACCTTTGGTAGAAATAATTGCCGGGTTAGCATTAATAAAAATATCGGCTTCCGATAAACCCAACGCTTTACGTGCATTGGCCGTTAAGCCGCGCCCAATAATGAGCGGAATACGGCCACCCGCACGCACTTCATCGGGCATGGTGACAGGATTAATTTCGAACGTGCTAATAGTCTCACCTGCTTCATTCAACACTTTTCCTGCGTAGGGATGAATAGTAATCACATCCCCCGTTTGCATTTTGCTTACATCGCATTGAATCGGCAACGCGCCAGAATCCTCTGCTGTGTTAAAGAAAATAGGCGCGATTTTTGCACCTAAAATCACGCCGCCTGTGCGCTTATTGGGAATATTCGGAATGTCGTTACCCATAAACCATTGCACTGAGTTTATGGCTGATTTGCGTGATGAACCCGTGCCGACCACGTCGCCCACATATACAAGCGGCAAGCCTTTGACTTTTAAGCTATCAATTAATTTTAGGCCTTCAGGCATTTTATTCACCAGCATCGCCTTGGCATGCAAGGGAATATCTGGGCGACTCCACGCTTCTTGCGCAGGACTTAAGTCGTCGGTATTGGTTTCGCCATCCACCTTAAACACTACCATTTTGAGCGATTCTGCTAGTTTCGGTTTAGTTGTAAACCATTCTGCATTTGCCCAGCTTTCCATCAATTTTTTGGCATGTGCATTGCCAGCTTTCATCAACACATCAACATCGTGAAACGCATCAAACATCAAAATAGTGCTACTTAAGGCTGTCACCGCTTGCGCCGCCATTGGTGTACTGAGTAGCTCAACCAACGCTTGCACGTTATAGCCGCCCAGCATAGTACCTGATAAAGCGACAGCTTTATCGGGTGAAATTAAGGGTGATGTTGCTGAACCTTTGGCAATATCGGCCAAAAACGCTGCTTTAACATAAGCCGCTTGATCAACCCCTGCTGGGGTTTGATTTTCGAGTAAATCCAGTAATAAAGCTTCGTCGCCTTTGCTTAGATTATTTAGGCTTGGATTTTTTAGCAGTTCAACTACAGAAGCCACTTGCTCTGCATCCAGCGGCAGTGGCGGTAATTGTAACGCGGCACGCTCTTGCACGTGGGTTTGATAGGTTTTTAACATGGCAGGACTTTCAACATGATTTAACGCTCACTAAATAATTAATTACTATTATAAACCAGCTTAAATCATCAAAAATTTCACATTTGTAAAATCAATTTCACATTTGTAAAATATATGAAAAATTAGCTAGTTAGTTTTATCTGAAATAAACTCTTTTGCGAATGGAATTGGGCAACCGCCACCTAGCGAATGCACTTCCCAGCGATCTAACAAGGCTTTTTCATATTCGCTACCATGTTTCGATGCCAAAAATGCGCGCACTTCTAACACATCCGCAAATCCGTTTTTATCGGTATCCATTAATGCAATATTATCTTCAACCGTTGGCCCAGTGTATTTACCATTAACATCTGTGAGATAGCCAAGCAAATCGTCTGCGCTGGTTACTTGCGTCATCAACATAAAACCCAGTACTACTAAATACTTAGTCATGTTCTACCAATCATTTAATGAGTTAATCATCATGACTGATTCTAATATAAAAAGTGCAAATAAAACATTTCCTAAAGCCACGTTGGTTCACTTTCTGCTCGTCATACCAGCAAAGGCAGGAATGACGGTTTAAGTAGATAAGTTTTTTATCTCAACCGTTTGATGCTTTGCAATAAGTTCTTTCCACATCTCTGGCCCAGTTTTGTGCACCGATTCGCCGCTCGCGCTTACCGCTACGGTGACTGGCATATCCACCACTTCAAATTCGTAAATCGCTTCCATGCCTAAATCAGCAAACGCAATCACACGTGATTTTTTAATAGCTTTGCTCACCAAATACGCCGCGCCGCCCACTGCCATTAAATACACCGATTTGTGCTTCTTAATCACCGCAAGTGCTTCATCACCACG
>JANXWL010000038.1 GCA_025351225.1 Methylotenera sp.
TGTGCATAACCGTGCTGCATAGTGTCATTTACTGTTTGCTTCATACAGTTCATGTGCGTATCGCCAGACCAATACCAGCTTGGTAACGCTCTCGCGTGATTGTAATGATTGCTTTCACCCATTTGCGGCATATCTAGCCAATATACACCGCGTATAAACTCGCGCCAGCCTAAAATTTGCCGTATAAATCCTTCTATACTTGCTAATGGTAATTGATGCTTCTCGTAGGCAAGAACCGCAGCGGCAACCACTTCTCGCGGGTTGAGTAGTTTTAAATTAAGCGATGTTGAAAGCAGTGAATGCCATAAATAGGGGCTTTGTGCACGATCTGTAGATTGCCACATCGCGTCTTGAT
This sequence comes from Methylotenera sp., assembly GCA_025351225.1. Classification (GTDB taxonomy): domain Bacteria; phylum Pseudomonadota; class Gammaproteobacteria; order Burkholderiales; family Methylophilaceae; genus Methylotenera_A. The sequence goes on from JANXWL010000038.1 coordinate 356, forward strand.
GACCCCCAAAACCAGCAAGTTTATTGGCAATAAAATTTTTTAAAAATTGCAGCGCAGCTTCACGCGTCACAGGCCAAATAAAATGCTTTAGGCTGCCTGGATGATTAGGAAAATATTGTTCAACATCGTCAATTACTTCTTGGGTAAGCTCATCAATATTCACTTGTGGCGCTGTGGGTACATTCTGTGGGCCTGCTTTACCAAAGGCTTTACGATTTTCTGTATCATAATTCCACGTGCCGCCCTCTGGCTCACTACCTTGCATTAAAACATCATATTTTTGGCGCATTTTGCGATAAAAAAATTCCATTCGCAGTTGTTTTCCGCCAGCGGCCCAATGTTTAAAATCGGCTTTGGAACACATGAAATGGGTGTCATCACGAATCACCAGCTGCGTATTCATTTCTTTGCACAGCCCAATTAAATCTTGCTCTAAGCGATATTCGCCAGGCTCACAAATAATCACTTTTTGCGGCTTTAGCACTTCAAGGTGATGTGCCCAAGCCTCTTTTAGCGTATTAAACGCGTGTTCGCCAAGTTTTAAGTAGATGCCCTGCAGGCCACATGAATGCTGGGTTGCACATAATGCATAAAAATGACGCATAGCAGATAAAAATAACACAATGCGCGCTTTGTGATTCCACACATGCGTTGCTTCAGCAGCGCATTCCACCATTAACACTTTATCTTTCGCTGCATCAAAACCCTCTAGTGCAGGGTTATCAAGATTTAATTGGTCACCTAGAATGATAATGAGATTACGCGCCATTTAATTTTTATACCTTTGGTTTTGATTTTTTTCGGCAAGCGGCTGAGCAGTATTTCACCTCAACCCAGTTTTTAGCCCATGACTTGCGCCATGTCATGTCGCGCCCGCATTGCTGACAGAGTTTGCTGGGCAAACTAGATTTATTGCCTTTAAAAGAGGGTGTGATAGTCACCTTGGAATGACTGGTTTTGCAGTACTTAGGTTCAAGCAATAATAAGATTGATTGCCAATTGTGCAGCCGCAAAACCTATAGGCGCAGTCACGCAAACGCTAGAGCCATAGCCTGCACAATTAAGACCGGTGATTGATGTCGAGTCGATTTCACAAGCGGCGTCTAGCGCGCTTACCTCTGGCCTAATCACTGGCTCGTCTGAATAGATACATGTAATACCAAATTTAGCCGATTTTTTGGTGTGCTTTGAGTTTGAGGTTGACGCTTTGGGAAAGCCATAATCGCGCCGTAAAAGGTTACGCACTTTTGCCAGCAATTTATCACCTGTCACTGCGCTTAAATCGACTGTTTTAATGCGTGTTGGGTCTAAGCGCCCGCCTGCGCCACCAGACATAATGAGTGGAGTTAGCGTGGCTTTACAATTCAGTACCAAGGCAATTTTGGCTTTGACATCATCGGTGCAATCAATCATTACTTGGCAATGAAAATCCAGCATTTTTGATGCGTTATCTAGCGTCACAAAATCTTCAATCTCGCGCACAACGCAGTTTGGATTAATTTGTTGAATCCGCTCGCGCATGGCAGTGACTTTTGCTTTACCAAAATTGCCATCCAATGCGTGAATTTGGCGATTAACGTTGCTTTCAGCAATATTATCTAAATCAATTAAAGTGATAGTGCCAACCGCGTTGCGCGCTAAAGCCTCTGCCACCCAGCTACCCACGCCGCCAATACCAACCACCACCATGTGCGAGGCTTGCAGCTTAGCTAAACCAGCGTCACCATATAAGCGACGCACGCCGCCAAAGCGACGCTCAAGGTCAATATCGCTCATGTTTCCAAAATCACAAACGCTGCTGCCAAATTCTTCTCATCGCTAATACTAATGTGCGTTTGCGAAATGTTCTTAGCAGTTAAAAAAGCTTGCAGCTCTATCGCTAAAATCAATATTGGCTTGCCCAAATCATCATGCGAAACTGCTATATTTTGAAACGTAGCGGGCGCGCGCAAACCTGTGCCTAAGGCTTTTGAGAAAGCCTCTTTTGCCGCAAAGCGTTTGGCTAAAAAACGGGCTTTTATTGCCGATTTTTCGTAACTTAAAAACTCAGTATCGGTCAAAATACGCTTGGCAAAATCATCACCAAATTGCGTAATAGATGCCTCAATACGCGCCACTTCTACAATATCGGTGCCAATACCATAAATCATAAGCTGTTGCGTAATGAATAGTAGAAATTGAAATTCATTTGGGTGCAGCTTCTTTCATGAGCGCTTTCATTTCAATCACTGCGTTATCCCAGCCCACAAAAATCGCATGCGCGACAATGGCATGGCCAATATTCAGCTCTTCTAAACCAGCAATTTCTGCAATTTCGTGCACATTATGATAATGCAAACCGTGGCCAGCATTCACAACCAAACCCAACTTTAACGCATGTGCAACGGCTTGTTTAATGCGTGCTAATTCAGTCGCTTTTGCGGCGTCTGTTTCAGCATCAGCAAATGTGCCTGTGTGCAGCTCTATCACTGGTGCACCCATTTTTTTTGCGGCATCAATTTGGGCAATATCTGGTCCAATAAATAATGATACGCGAATGCCGTTTTCTGCCAATTTTTGGCACGCAGCTTGCACTTTGTCAAAATACTTAATCACATCTAGCCCGCCTTCAGTAGTGCGCTCTTCACGCCGCTCTGGCACTAGGCACACATCTTGTGGTTTGACTTGGCAGGCAATACCAATCATCTCGTCGGTTACCGCTACTTCTAAGTTCATTTTGGTTTGCAGCAAAGGCCGCAGCGCAAAAATATCCGCATCTTGCATATGACGACGATCTTCACGCAAATGTAAGGTAATGCTATCCGCCCCCGCCTGCTCTGCCCGCAGCGCGGCTTGCACCACGCTAGGATATTTAGTGCCCCGCGCTTGGCGAATCGTTGCCACGTGGTCAATATTCACACCTAATTTAATCATTTTGTAATTTTATACTTTCAATTTTCGTTGCAATACTTTGTTACTCAATAAAATTTTGTGCTTACCTATTAAAGTATATGCGCGCATAAAAATTTAATTCGCGCCGCGTCTTGCTTAGAAACTTGAAGTCTAAAATCGCAAAAAAGTCTCATAAGCCTTGCAGGTCGATAAGTAGTTGTCGTGTATGCAACGGTTTATCGCCCAAATAATGCGCGAGCAAATAGCGCATCAGTTGCTTGCTTTGGTTTTGAGTAACAGCATCTGCATAATCGTCACGTGCCATATCAGCCAAGGTTTTACCGCTTAATTGTACGCCATTTTTGGTTGCATTTAAGTCGCAAGCGCCATATTCTGCTTCGTAGCGATAGGTTTTAGCTACAATAATTGCTGCATCATTTTCATCCTGCAGCAATGGCACAGCGTAACCCATTTCTTGCAATAGTTTTAGCTCAAAACGGCGTAACGTAATTGCTAAATTTGACGATTCTGCCAGGGTTTTAAGCGTTGCTTGATAATATGAAAATAAACTTTCATGCGCGTCCTCTCTTGGCAAAAGCCTTAACAAAAGCTCGTTCATATAAAAGCCGCACATTAGTGCCTCGCCTTTAAGCAGGGTTAAGCCTGCGCTCCAATCGAGACTATGCAGCGTTTTAAGCTCATTTCTACCCGACCAAGCACCATCTAACAATTGAAACGACTGCAGCATGCCACGCATGGCAGAATGCGGCCTACGTGCGCCTTTTGCCACAGCGGCAATGCGGCCAAACTGTTGGCTAAACAGCTCTACAACTAAACTGGTCTCTTTAAACGGATATGTGTGCAGTACGTAAACAGCCTGACCTATTTGCTTGAAAGCATCTTGCTTGTGTTGATTGATTGCTACAACTGCCATTATTAATCAAGCTCAGCTAAACTTCGCAAAACCTCATCTTCGGCCTTATTGATTAAAAGCGGTACTAACATTTTGGGAATTCCTGACATTTCTGCCCCAGAAAACAAAATCATTGCGTATTTAATTTCATCATCTGCATGAATGGGTGTGAATTTGCCAAAACCGTATCGCGAGTTACGCATAAGCTGCCATGCGCCTTTGGGCTCTGTGTATTCGGGCTTATCAAAGTGATGTCTAATCTCTTCTGTCGCCAAACTTTTAAGTGGGTAGTCGCCATTGTCGGCCAAAATTACCCAACCCATTTCGCCATTTTTACTAGTATTTTTGAGTTGATACAGATACCACTCACCATCTTGACTCAGGTCGTTTTCATAAACCAAATGAAACACATTGTTGATGGCACCGGTTTTTTTATTGGTTGTGTAATAAATACCTGCATCGTCAAGCTCAATCGGCTTGCCATAAATTGGCAGATTAAAAACGTTACTATCAGACATTACACACCCTAAACCAAAGCACTTAACTTAATAGACACCCAGATTAAATCAACACTTTAATCGAATCAATAACCTAAACTTTTCAAGGCTCGCTCGTCATCGGCCCAGCCGCCCTTAACTTTTACCCAAGTTTCTAGGTAAACCTTGCTGCCAAATAGCTTTTCCATATCCTGACGCGCTTCAGTCGAGATTTGTTTCATTTTCTCGCCACCTTTGCCAATCAACATCGGTTTTTGGCTGTCTTTATCCACAATAATCGCAGCAAAAATACGGCGCAAATTATTTATCGTTTCGAACTTTTCAATTTCTACGGTGACGGAATAAGGGATTTCATCGCCTAGCAATCTGAATATTTTTTCGCGGATTAGTTCTGCTGCTAAAAAACGCTCATTTTTATCAGTCAATTCATCTTCACCATAAATAGCAGCTTGCTCAGGCAGATGATGGCGAGTGGTTTCTAGCAACTCGTCCAAATGTAAGCTTTTTTTCGCGCTAACAGGAATAATCCCCACAAACGGATGTAGCAAATCAAAATCTTGAATCAGCGGCAGCAGGTTGTTTTTGTCACCCATTAAGTCTGATTTATTCACCACTAACAAAACAGGTTTGTCTTTTGGTAATAACTCCAATACTTTTCTATCGGCATCGCCCAGCTTCATTGGCTCTATTACAAAAAGCACGACGTCAACTTCGGTCAGTACTTGTGTAACCGTTTTATTAAGGCCTTTATTCAGTGCATTTAAGTGTTTTTGCTGAAAACCTGGTGTATCGACAAATATAAATTGCGTGTCTTCCGTTGTGTGAATACCTAACAAGCGATGGCGCGTAGTTTGCGCTTTGCGCGAAGTAATCGCTAACTTCATACCTAAAATATGGTTGAGCAATGTGGATTTTCCAACATTGGGCCGGCCAACGATGGCAACTGTGCCACATCTAAAAGTATTTGTAATTTCGGTCATAGGTTGATTGTTTCCAGCGCCAATTGCGCAGCTTGTTGTTCGGCGATGCGGCGGCTAGTGCCCTCACCAACGGTTGAAATGTGCAACTTTTGAATGACACATTCAATTTTAAAGGTTTGCGCATGTGCTTCTCCGTCGATTGAAACGACACCATACTCAGGAAGCTCGATTTTTTTGCCTTGTAAGTACTCTTGTAATTGCGATTTTGCGTCTTTATCAATGATTTTTGGGTCAATGTTAGCTAGTTTCTGCTCGAATAACTTAAGTACCAAAGTCTCTGCTGCTGCAAACCCGCCATCAAGATAGACCGCGCCAACAAGAGCTTCTAGTGCATCAGCCAATATAGAGGGTCGCTTCCAGCCAGCACTTTTTAGCTCGCCTTCGCCTAGCTTCAGTGACTCGCCTATATTTAAACCAGAAGCAATTTCTGACAGAGTGGATTCTTTAACTAATGCAGCACGCAGACGGCTTAAATCGCCTTCTGGCAGCTTATTAAAACGGTTATAAAGTTGATGTGCAATAATAAAATTAAGCACGCTATCACCCAAAAACTCCAAGCGCTCATTATTATTAGCGGAAAAGCTGCGGTGCGTGAGTGCTTGAGTAAGCACGGTAGCGTTTTTAAACTGATAGCCTAAATACTTAATTAGTCGTTCTAGCGGCATCTTTCTAACCGTTTATTTTGCGGTACTAGTACTGAAATCAAGCAGTATGCTGGCATTGGCAACAATCGGCAAAACAACTTGGTATTCAGCTTTAACTAAATTACCTGTATCACTTTTTTCTATCACTAAATCTGAACCTTGAATGACAGTGACATAGCTAATATTCGCTCCATTAGTAAACTCATCGATGATTTCTTTTTTACTCATTTGAGCAAAATTACCTTCATGTCCAATTTTATTAATAATTTTTTTAACGCTAAAAAACTCCAAATAAGCTGGTGCGACCTTCATACCGACTACAGCGATGCAAATCAATGCCGCAACCACTAGCACCAATCCAATAAATGTCATGCCCTTTTGTTTATTCAATATTGCGTTTTGCATATTATCGTCCCTTAAATTAATGACGGCTAAGTTAATGAATAGACGAACCGATTCGGCCAAACTTATCGATATTCATCCAGATAAAAAATGCTTTCCCCACTAAATTATGCTCAGGCACAAAGCCCCAAACGCGGCTATCAGCACTGTTATCACGATTATCACCCATAGCAAAATAATTACCTTCTGGCACAGTAATGGTTTCGCCAGCTTGCAGCTTGGCGCCAGGCGCATCGTCATTATACTGGTTAGGAATATCATGAATCAAAATATCATGCGGCACATCGCCCAACTGTTCAAGCGAGCGGCGCGCACTAATAACATTAGCGCCCTGCATTTCATACTCATAATTATCTTCAAATTTTACATCTAATACTTTTCCATTGATAATCAAATGTTTATCTTGGTATTGAATTTTATCACCGGGCAAACCGACCACACGTTTAATGTAATCAACAGTTGGCTCGGGTGGATAGTGAAACACAAATACATCGCCACGTTTAGGGTGACCCGTTGCAAAGAAAGTGTTGTTTAAAATTGGCACACGCAAGCCGTAAGTGAATTTGTTGACCAAAATATAATCGCCCGCCAGCAAGGTTGGCATCATTGAGCCCGAAGGGATTTTAAAAGGCTCCACCAAAAAAGAACGTAGTGTAAACACCAATAAAATGACTGGGAAAAAGCTTTTGGCGTATTCCACATACCATGGCTCATCAACACCAGCGAGGCGATTTTTGCGTAACACAACAATATCCAATAGCCAAATTAGGCCTGTCACTAGCAATATCACCACCATAAATAATGCAAAATACATCTGATTTTCCTTAACTACTATTAAGCTTCTACGCTATTTATCTTCAACTCTAAGTATCGCCAAAAATGCTTCTTGTGGAATTTCTACGTTACCCACTTGTTTCATACGTTTTTTGCCTTCTTTTTGCTTGTCGAGCAATTTACGTTTACGCGAAACATCGCCACCATAACATTTTGCAATCACGTTTTTACGCATGGCTTTTACCGTTTCACGCGCAATAATATTAGCACCAATCGATGCCTGAATGGCTACATCGAACATTTGGCGCGGTATTAATTCACGCATTTTTGCAGCTACTTCACGGCCACGATACACACTATTGGCGCGGTGTACAATTAAGCTCAACGCATCTACGCGCTCACCATTCACCATAATATCAAGTTTCACCAAGTCTGCCGCACGAAACTCTAAAAATTCGTAATCCATACTGGCGTAGCCACGTGAAACAGATTTTAACTTATCAAAAAAATCTAAAACCACTTCATTTAGTGGCATTTCGTAGCTCAGCATTACTTGCCTGCCCATATATTGCATATTTTTTTGCAGACCACGTTTGCCATTACACAGCGTCATTACTGGGCCAACATAGTCTTGCGGCATCAGCAAGTTCACATTAATCACGGGTTCGCGCGTTTCTTCAATCCTAGACGGCTCAGGCAGGCGAGATGGATTTTCGATTTGTACGACTGAGCCATCTTTGAGTAATAGCTCATAAACAACCGTTGGTGCGGTGGTAATCAAATCCATATCGTATTCGCGCTCTAAGCGTTCTTGCACAATTTCCATATGCAACAAGCCCAAAAAGCCGCATCTAAAACCAAAACCCAACGCTGTAGAATTTTCTGGCTCAAATAGCAAGCTCGCATCGTTTAAACTTAGCTTTTCTAAAGCAGTACGTAAAGCTTCAAACTGGTTCGATTCCACAGGATAAAGCCCAGCAAAAACTTGCGGCTTCACCTCTTTAAAGCCTACTAGCGGCTCTGAGGCTTGGCGATCGGTATGTGTTACTGTATCGCCCACCTTAGCATCTTCTAGTGATTTAATACCTGCAATCACAAAACCTACTTCACCTGCTGAAAGCGCTGTTTTTTGTAGCGATTTTGGTGTAAATACGCCTACTTGCTCGCACAAGTGTTGCGCACCTGTCGCCATTAAGCGAATTTTTTCTTTGGGTTTGAGCACGCCATCAACCACGCGCACCAACATCACCACACCTACATAATTATCAAACCACGCATCAATCACCAATGCCTTGAGGGGTGCGTCGATATTACCCTTTGGCGGTGGCACTTTTTTAATCACAGCCTCAAGCACATCGCGCACGCCAAGGCCTGTTTTGGCTGAGCACAACACTGCTTCACTGGCATCCACACCAATTACATCCTCAATTTCTTGCTTCACTCGATCTGGGTCGGCTGAGGGCAAGTCAATTTTGTTGAGTACTGCCGTCACTTCTACGCCCAAATCTAACGCAGTGTAGCAATTGGCCACGCTTTGTGCCTCAACACCCTGCGAGGCATCAACCACCAACAGTGCGCCTTCGCAAGCAGAAAGACTGCGCGAAACCTCGTAGCTAAAATCCACATGACCTGGCGTATCAATCAAATTGAGATTATAAATTTGGCCGTCATCGGCCTTGTATTGCAAGGCCGCAGTTTGCGCTTTAATGGTGATGCCGCGCTCGCGCTCAATATCCATACTATCGAGCACTTGCGCTTCCATTTCACGGTCTTCTAGCCCGCCACATAAATGAATAATACGGTCAGCCAAAGTGGATTTGCCGTGGTCGATATGCGCTATGATGGAGAAATTACGGATGTTTTTCATGTTTACTTTTTCTAGCTTACAAACAAATAAAGCGCTAAATAGCGCTCTTTTCATAATTATCATGATTTTACTACAAATGGCTTGATTAGTTTGTAATTAGTTGTTTATATTGCAAGTGAATAACTACTATTACGAAGTAATTTTAATCTTAACTTATGATTAGTAGAATTTAGCGACTAGCCAAATTTAGAGGCCAACTGATTGTTGGTGCCCGGAGCCGGAATCGAACCGGCACGACCGTAAAGTCGAGAGATTTTAAGTCTCATTACTATACATTTAAAATCATATAGTTAAAAATAAAAATTGATTTATTGGCACATTTTTGGCACAGTAGTGTTTAATATACTGGAGCAAAACAATGGCAATGATACGTAAACGTGGTGACCTTCAATTTCAGGCAGTTATCAGAAGAAAAGGCTGGCCCGAACAAAGAAAAACTTTCAACACGCAAAAAGATGCCGAAAAATGGGCGCGTGGTGTTGAGCATGAAATGGATCGCGGCATATTCATATCTAGACATGAATCTGAAACCACCACTTTGCATGAAGCCCTAGAAAGGTATGCCAATGAAGTATCAAGTCTCAAGAAAAGCCATGCACGTGAATTGGTCAGAATTAAAAACTTGCAAAGCATCCCACTTGCTACTCGATTTTTAGCGAGCCTACGTGGCAGTGACTTTGCAAGTTTTCGCGATCAAAAAAGAGCTGAGGGTAAAGCTGAAAACACTATTCGTCTAGACCTTGCATTACTTAGCCACCTTTTCAA
>JANXWL010000006.1 GCA_025351225.1 Methylotenera sp.
ATACATACTTTTACAAAGTCGCCCACAGCAACTTCAAGCTCACCTTGAGCATTTTTAAATTCGTTTGCGTCAATCACGCTTTCAGATTTTAAGCCAGCGTTCACAATCACGTGATCGCTATCGATTGATACCACCTCGGCGGTAATAACCTCGCCAGAGCGCATTTCTTGGCGCGCTAAGCTTTCTTCAAAAAGCGCGGCAAAGGATTCCATTGAAGATGGAGTAGATTTAGAAGTAGAAGCCATTAAAAAAAGTTACCTAAAAAATTACTTAAAGTTATTTTTTCAAATTTATTATTGAAAAATTACTCTGAGCATTCCCACCTAGCAGTAGGGTAGTTAATAAAAAGTTATGCTTACAATTAAACGTAACAGGAATCGTGCATGTTACACAAAAAATAGCTTATGTTCAATGACTTAAAACGTTTTATACGAATTATTTACAAAATATTTTTATAGGCTGCCAGAACAAATTCAACGGCTTGTTTTATCGTGCGATTAGTGGTGTCTAAAAGTAAGGCATCTGCCATTTGCACAAGCGGCGAGGCAATACGCGCACTGTCGCGACAATCGCGTTGCTGCAAATCAGCCAAAATTTGCTTGTAATTAGGCGCTAAACCTTTATTGGTGAGTTGTTTGTATCGTCGCTCTGCACGAATTTCGACGTTAGCAGTAAGGAATATTTTGAGCTTGGCATCAGTAAAAATGGTGCTAGCCATATCTCGACCATCGGCCACCAAGCCAGGCGTTTGGCGAAAACTGTGCTGCAAATGCACTAGAGCTGCGCGCACTGACGGGTGAATGGCGACTTCAGAGGCGCCTCGGCTCATTTCCTCGCTGCGTACAGCTTCGGTAATTTGGGTGCCATTAAGGTAAATTTCATTCTGTTTAAATTGAATGTTCAAGGATTCGGCAAGCTTACCCAAAGCATCAGCATTATCCCAAGCAATATTGCTTTGCTGGGCGGCAAGCGCAACGATTCTATACAAAGCGCCAGAATCTAAATAATGAAAACCTAAAGTTTCGGCCACCAATTGCGCAACGGTACCTTTGCCGCTAGCAGAAGGCCCGTCTATAGCGATGACTGGTGCGGTAACAGGAATATGATTAGCTGACAATTTTTGCCAATTCCTCAAAATAATTGGGGAATGTTTTAGCTACACATTTGGGGTCGTTAATGGTAATCGGTACACCGCCTAGCGAAACCAGCGAAAAGCACATCGCCATACGATGGTCGTCGTAGGTGTCAATCCCTTCTTCGGGAGAAATGAGTTGAGCAGGCGGCGTGATTTGGATGAAATCAGCACCTGTTACAACTTTTGCCCCTACTTTGTCTAACTCTTTTGCCATCGCAGCGATACGGTCAGTCTCTTTTACGCGCCAACTGGCGATATTGCGTAATGTGGTTGTGCCTTCAGCGAATAAGGCCATTATTGCCAGCGTCATGGCTGCATCGGGGATGTGGTTGCAATCGAGGTCGATGGCTTTGAGCTTGCTTAAATCGCCTTTGCTAGCAGAAACTTGATTTTGACCATATTCGACATTAACACCCATTTTTCTGATTTCTTCAGCGAACTTGATGTCGCCTTGAATGCTTACTGCGCCCAATCCATTTACCGCAACGTGACCAGCAATCGCACCAGCAGCGAGGAAGTACGAGGCGCTTGAGGCGTCGCCTTCTACATAAACTGTTCCGTACGTTTCAGGTGAATTTACATATGTACTATTTCCAAAAACGGTAAAACGCTGCCAGCCCTCGCGCTGCACTTGCACACCAAATTTCGCCATCAAATTAAGCGTGATTTCGATGTAAGGTTTAGAAATCAATTCGCCGACCACTTCAATCGTGGCTTGTTGCTTGGTCAGCGGCAATGCCATTAAAAGCGCAGTCAAAAATTGACTGGAAACATCGCCACGAATTTTGATGGGTTTGCTTACGTCAATTTTGGCTGGTGAAATTTCGAGGGGCGGAAAACCTTCATTTTCTAAGTATTCAATATTCGCACCGATTTGTCGAAGCGCATCCACCAAATCGCCGATTGGTCGCTCGTGCATGCGTGGCACGCCATGCAAATAATAATGACCATTTGAAAGCGCCAGGGCGGCGGTGAGTGGACGGAAAGCCGTGCCAGCATTGCCTAAAAACAAACCCACGGGCGCATTCACGCTACCTTTGTTGGTAAAGTTGCCGCTACAACCATGCACGCGCCAATCAGTTTCACTCAGCTTTTCCAGCTTAACCCCCAACGTCTGCAAGGCATCCAGCATGCGCTGTGTGTCGTCAGAAACTAACAAATCGCGAATTTCGGTTACACCATTACTCAATGCGGCCAGCAGCAGCGTGCGATTTGAAATGCTTTTGCTGCCAGGCAAGGTAATGCTGCCTTGGGCTTGGTGCGCGGCGGGAAGTGTGAGTTGTTCCATTTGTACTCTTAAATTTACTTAGATTATTTTTCAGGCTACTTTTTAGACTCTGCCCAATTATTGCGTGCGATACTGGCGCGTTCAAATAATGATTGTAGGCCTGTCGCATTTTCATTAATAAGCAATTGTTTTAATTGACTTAATTCATTTTCAAAAGCAGTAATTTCAATTAAAAGCGCAGATTTATTAGCCAAACTAATATCGCGCCACATCTCGGGGTGGCTACCAGCAATACGGGTGAAATCTCTAAAACCGCTCGCAGCAAAACTGAATAATTGTTCGGCGTTAGGGCGCGAGGCAATATCATCGACCAAGGCAAACGCCAATAAATGCGGCAAATGACTGACAGCGGCAAAAATATTATCGTGATTTTCAGCAGACATTTCAGATACTTTTGCGCCACATTTCTGCCATAAATCAGTAACAGCAAGCACCG
>JANXWL010000090.1 GCA_025351225.1 Methylotenera sp.
GTGCAGGGCATACCGAGGGTTCAGGTTTCCTCGTAAATCCATCTGAACAAGTATAGTCGCAAACGACGAAACTTACGCTCTAGCCGCTTAATCCCGGTTGGACGCTGCACCGAAGGGTCTCTCGGTCGGGTGGGCAACCACAGCAGCGTCATAAAGAGAGACTCGCGTTTAATTGGGTTACTTAATTAAATGTTAAATCCAAGGTAACTCGCTTGAGTACCGCTTGTCTGTTGGTGTTGCTCCGGTTAAATCAAACAACAAGGCTAAGTATGTAGAACTGTCTGTGGAGGGCTTGCGGACGCGGGTTCGATTCCCGCCTGCTCCACCAAACAATAAAAAACCACCCTTGCGGTGGTTTTTTATTGTTTGTAGATTTGGAGTATCGAACCAGTGGGACGCGGGGTGAGCAGGGGTTTCGAGTCGCATGCGACGAGCCTACGAACGACAGCGCGCATGCAGGCGCACTGGCTGGCTAAGATAGCCGATTCCCGCCTGCTCCACCAAACAATAAAAAACCACCCTTGCGGTGGTTTTTTATTGTTTATAGATTTGGAGTATCGAACCAGTGGGACGCGGGGTGAGCAGGGGTTTCGAGTCGCATGCGACGAGCCTACGAACGACAGTGCGCATGCAGGCGCACTGGCTGGCTAAGATAGCCGATTCCCGCCTGCTCCACCAAACTAATAAAAAAGCCACCTTTCGAGGTGGCTTTTTTATTATTCGTAAATAGATTTGTAAAAATTTATCTCGTATTTAAAGCTTTTAATAGCTCGATGTAATCAGCTAGCCAATTTTTGGCGTGTAATTTTTGTTTGGCAGTAGTGCTTGTATGTAAATTAGCAAATGTTTCGCAAGTGTGAATCGCCAGTTTGTCAGTGTAGGTTTGATAAGCTTGATTCGAACTTTTTTGGATACGATCAAAACCTGCTTTTACAAGTTGCGTTTTTTCTTCATATGTTAGCGACTGATTTTGCAGTTGGCCTAAAATAATAAATGCATCATCATTGCGTCGTTGGATTTCGGCATAGCTAATAGCTGGATCAATTGAAATTTTTGTAAAACTTTGTTTTAGTTGGTTTAATTGGTCGTCATTTAAGTCGCCATATACCTTTTCGGCAAAATCTTGTGTTTTTTCTAGCCTAACTTTTAATTGTTCCGCCTTAGTTTCTTGCCACCATTCTGATTTCCACTTTTCGGTGCGCTTAACTAATGATTGTTGAAAGTAGATAAGCTGTTTATCGCTTAGTAGCGACGCCATTTTGACAATAATAGGAATCGCCTCTATTTGTAATGTGTAAATACTTTGTTTAATTGTATTTATTTTTTCACAAGTATCAGTTGCGCTAATTTGCTCTTTAGATAAGCTAGTTTGTAACTCTTGCAATAGCGTGATATAGCTACTTAGCTGCGTTTGCCGATGCCATTCATGCAGACTTTGTAGAGAGGGTATGAGCGCAGATTTTTGCGTTTTGGTTAAATTGAAATAATCGTCTAACCACCAAATAGCAAGCTCTGGTGCCTTGTTGTAAGCGGTACTAACTAAACTACAGCTGAAAATTAAGCATGAAAATAAAAGAATTAAAAAGCACTTTGTAAGGCGCATATGATTACGACCTGACTATGCTTAATTAGTTTTTAATGTAATAAACTGTTTTAAATTGCATGCTTATTTTTTCTGCTTTTCGCCAATATGCGTCTCACCGCGTTGGTTGGCTAAAATAACTTGTTTTTGCCGCTCTGTTAGCGCGGCACGTTTTTCTTCGCTGGTTTTGTCGTAACAATGTGGGCACGAAATGCCAGGTGTGTATTGCGAACTTTGTAATTCGCTGGGTGATAGCGGCATACGGCAGGCGTAACACTGGTCGTATTCACCTACTTCTAAGCCGTGTTTCACGGCTACGCGCTGGTCGAAAACAAAGCATTCGCCTTGCCATAAACTTTCCGCCTCTGGTACCGTTTCTAAGTATTTTAAAATTCCGCCTTGCAAGTGATAAACCTCGTCAAAACCTTGTTCCAGCATATAGCTTGACGCTTTTTCACAGCGAATGCCACCTGTGCAAAACATAGCTACTTTTTTATGTTTGGCTTTGTCGAGATTGTTTGCCACGTATTTTGGAAATTCGCGAAACGTAGTTGTTTTTGGGTCAACTGCCCCTTTAAACGTGCCAATATGTACTTCATAATCGTTACGCGTATCCAACAAAATCACATCTGGGTCGCTAATCAGTGCGTTCCAATCCTCGGGTTTCACGTAAGTACCAACGGTATTGTTAGGGTTCACGCTTGGCACACCCATGGTGACGATTTCTTTTTTAAGTTTTACCTTCATGCGGTAAAAAGGATGCTCGTCAGCAAACGATTCTTTGTGTTCTAAATTGGAAAATTTGCCTTCAAAAGCAGCGCTGGTGCGCAAAAAATGCAGTACTTTATGGATATTTTCTGGCAAGCCCGCAATCGTGCCATTAATACCTTCAGCCGCCAGTAAAATCGTACCCTTTATTTGATGTGCTTCGCAAGCCGCATAAATAGGTGCTTGCAGGGCAACATAATCGGGCAGCGCAACAAACTTATATAGTGCGGCGGTGAGATATTGGGGCTGAATTTGAGATTGTATTTCAGACATTTTCTACTTGCATTCTAACTAAAACGTTATTTTAACATGCCTTATAT
>JANXWL010000109.1 GCA_025351225.1 Methylotenera sp.
TGACGAACAATTAGATTCCCTCAAACTTCCCCCGCATTCTATTGAGGCCGAGCAATCGGTGATTGGCGGTTTGCTGTTAGAGAACGAGGCTTTAGACAAAATTGCCGATATTTTAAGCGCGCAAGACTTTTATCAGCATGATCACAAAACCATATTTCAACACATCGGCAAGCTAATTGAGCACAATCGTCCAGCCGATATCGTTACTGTTGCCGAATCGCTAGAAAGCACAGCTGAGTTATCTCAAGTAGGTGGCATTGCCTATTTAGGGGCGCTGGCGCAAAACACGCCAACTGCTGCCAATATTCGCCGTTATGCCGAAATTGTGCGTGAGCGTGCCATCATGCGCAAGCTAGTGGTGGTTGGTAGCGGCATTGCAGATAGCGCCTACAACCCGAATGGGCGAGATGCTCAGCAGTTGCTAGACGAAGCTGAAGCCAAGATATTTCAAATTGCCGAAGGTGGGCAACGCAGCAGCCAAGGCTTTACCGATATTAAGGTGCTATTGCCGCAAGTAGCCGAGCGCATTGACATGTTGTTTTCACGCGATAATCCAAGCGATGTTACAGGCATTCCTACAGGATTTTCTGATTTGGATTCAATGACGTCTGGCTTTCAAGGCGGCGACTTAATTATCGTCGCAGGACGGCCGTCGATGGGTAAAACCGCTTTCTCGATTAATATTGCTGAGAATGTTGCCTTAGATACTGGTATGCCAGTCGCGATTTTCTCTATGGAAATGGCATCAACCCAACTTGCGATGCGGATGATTGGCTCCGTTGGGCGATTAGATCAGCATCGCATGCGTACAGGACGGCTTGAAGATGAAGATTGGGAAAAGCTCACGACGGCACTTGGTAAACTTAACGAAGCGCCAATTTTTATTGATGAGGGCGCAAGCTTAAGTTCGTTTGATGTGCGTGCACGGGCGCGACGCTTGCATCGCCAGTGTGGAAAATTAGGTTTAATTGTTGTCGATTACTTGCAATTGATGTCCGCGCCCGCGGGCAAGCAAGGTGAAAACCGCGCGACTGAAATTTCGGAAATTTCGCGCTCACTTAAAGCACTTGCTAAAGAGCTGGATGTGCCTGTGGTTGCGCTTTCGCAGTTGAATCGAAGTGTTGAGCAGCGCCCAGATAAACGCCCTGTGATGAGCGATTTACGTGAATCAGGCGCGATTGAGCAGGATGCGGATTTGATTTTATTTATCTATCGCGATGAAGTATATAACCCGGATAGTCCTGATAAAGGCACTGCGGAAATTATCATTGGCAAACAGCGTAACGGCCCAATTGGCCGTGTGCGTTTAACGTTTATTGGTGAACATACACGCTTTGAAAACCACGCTAATGCTGGCTATACGCCAGATGAGTATTAGGCCGAATATTTAATCCAAGTGCATGGCAAAAGCTAAAACCATCTATAGTTGTACCGAGTGCGGCGCATCAGAACCTAAATGGCAAGGCCAGTGCCCAAGCTGTATGGCGTGGAATACGCTGGTAGAAAGTGTTGAAGAATCCAGCACATCAACCAACCGCTACGCCAATAAATTCGATGGTTTAACCGCTTCCAGCCAATTACAAAAATTAAGTAGTATTAAAGCGGCAGATATTGAGCGTACGCCCACTGGCATTAGCGAGTTTGACCGCGTGCTGGGTGGCGGTTTGGTAGAAGGCGGCGTAGTGCTGATTGGCGGTGACCCAGGCATTGGGAAATCGACGCTGCTTTTACAGGTTCTGTGTCACCTTGGAAAATCGGCACAAGCCATTTATGTCAGCGGTGAAGAATCACCGCAGCAAATTGCCATGCGCGCCAAGCGTTTGGGTTTAGATGCCCGCCAAGTTGAGTTATTGGCCGAAATTAATCTTGAGAAAATTCTCGCTACATTACAAACGCATAAACCCAATATCGCCGTCATCGATTCCATTCAAACCGTGTATTCTGAGGTGTTGCAATCTGCACCAGGTTCTGTGGCGCAAGTGCGCGAATGTTCAGCGCAATTGACGCGTTTGGCCAAGCAACTTGGCATTACCGTGATTTTGGTCGGCCATGTCACTAAAGAGGGCACGCTAGCAGGGCCGCGCGTGCTAGAGCATATTGTGGATACGGTGTTATATTTTGAAGGCGACCAAAACTCCAGTTTTCGTCTTATTCGTGCGTTTAAAAATAGATTCGGCGCGGTGAACGAGCTGGGTGTATTCGCCATGACAGAAAAAGGCCTGCGTGAAGTGGCAAATCCTTCTGCCTTATTTTTATCGCACCACGAAGGCCAAGTGGCAGGTAGTTGTATCACCGTGACGATGGAAGGGACACGACCGCTGCTGATTGAAATTCAAGCGCTAGTAGATGAAAGCCATGCACCTAGCCCTAAACGTTTGGCAACAGGCCTAGAACAAAACCGTTTGGCCATGCTATTAGCGGTGTTAAATCGTCATGCGGGTATCCCGTGTTTCGACCAGGATGTATTTATCAATGCAGTCGGTGGCGTTAAAATCGCAGAACCAGCAGTCGATTTGGCAGTGATATTATCGATTGTTTCTTCTTTTAAAAACAAACCATTAGAGAGTAAACTTATTGTATTTGGTGAAGTTGGACTTGCTGGCGAAGTGCGCCCCGTGCAAGGTGGGCAAGTACGCCTAAAAGAAGCAGCAAAACTGGGTTTTACCAAAGCCATTGTGCCAAAGGCCAATGCACCTAAGACTAAAATAGCAGGGCTGGAAGTGGTCGCGGTAGAGCGTTTGGAGCAAGCACTGAATCAACTTAGAAATGAGTAAGTTCGGATAGTCGTAATTAGGTGTAGGAGGGCATATGGTTGTTAAAGTATT
>JANXWL010000169.1 GCA_025351225.1 Methylotenera sp.
TTTGTACTCTGGGTTTGCAAATGACAAATGCGCCGCAACGTTACGAATTTTCTCAGCGTATGGACGTGAGGCACGCATTCTATCTTGCGCTTTACGCATTTTAGAAGCAGCCACCATCTCCATCGCCTTGGTGATCTTGCGGGTATTTTCTACACTCTTGATCTTGGTTCTAATCTCTTTACTACCAGCCATAGATTTTCCTAAAAAAGCATGTCCTAAATAGTTTAGAGATTAATATGCGTTAGTCGCTTTAAAGTCTTGAATTGCCGCTTCAACCGCTTTTTCGTTATCGCCAGCTAAGTCTTTGCTAGATTCAATACCATCCATCAATTTAGCGTATTTAGAACCCATGAAGCCGTGTAACGCATTTTCAAAAGCTAATACTTTATTGGTTGGTACATCATCAAAGTAGCCTTTATTCGCAGCTAACAACGTAATCGCCATTTTAGAAACGCTTAATGGTGCGTATTGCGCTTGTTTCATCAACTCAGTAAACATACGACCGCGGTCTAGTTGTTTACGGGTTGCTTCATCCAAATCAGAGGCAAACTGCGCAAACGCAGCCAATTCACGATATTGCGCTAACGCTAAACGTACACCGCCGCCTAGTTTTTTAATCACTTTAGTTTGCGCCGCACCACCCACGCGAGATACTGAAATACCCGCGTTAATCGCAGGACGAATACCAGCGTTGAACAAATCTGTCTCTAAAAAGATTTGACCATCAGTAATAGAAATCACGTTGGTTGGAACGAATGCTGAAACGTCACCAGCCGCTGTTTCAATCACTGGCAATGCAGTTAATGAACCTGTTTTACCTTTAACAGCACCGTTAGTGAATTTTTCTACATAATCTTCATTCACGCGAGCTGCACGCTCTAACAAACGTGAGTGAATGTAGAACACGTCACCTGGGTAAGCTTCACGGCCTGGCGGGCGGCGTAATAGCAATGAAATTTGACGGTAAGCAATCGCTTGTTTAGTCAAATCATCATACACAATCAGCGCATCTTCACCACGATCACGGAAGTATTCGCCCATTGTACAACCAGCATACGGTGCCAAGAATTGTAGGGCTGCTGAGTCAGACGCTGCCGCTGCAACGACGATGGTGTAAGCCATCGCGCCGTTTTCTTCTAATTTACGTACCACGTTCGCAATAGTCGAAGCCTTTTGACCAATTGCAACATAGACGCAAGTCATGTTTTGACCTTTTTGGTTAATAATCGCATCAATCGCCACCGCAGTTTTACCTGTTTGACGGTCGCCGATGATTAGTTCACGTTGGCCACGACCTACTGGAACCATTGAGTCAACTGATTTCAAACCTGTTTGCACTGGTTGTGAAACCGATTTACGCGCAATCACGCCTGGCGCTACTTTTTCAATCTTGTCCGTCATTTTGGCGTTAACTGGGCCTTTACCATCAATTGGTTGACCTAGCGCGTTTACTACGCGACCGATAAGCTCTGGGCCTACTGGCACTTCCAAAATACGACCTGTACATTTAACAACGTCACCTTCGGTAATGTGCTCGTAATCGCCTAAAACCACAGCACCGACTGAGTCGCGCTCAAGGTTTAAAGCTAAGCCAAATGTGTTACCTGGGAATTCGATCATCTCGCCAGCCATTACGTTTGAAAGGCCGTGAATACGAACGATACCGTCTGTTACTGAAATTACTGTACCTTGAGTACGCGCTTCAGCCGAGGTAGAAAAATTTTCTAATCTGCTTTTAATCAGTTCACTGATTTCTGATGTAGATAACTGCATTACTAACTCCTAATAATTTTTACTGGCTGAGGTTTACACCGCAAGCGTATAAGCTAAATTCTGTAACTGACCTTTAACAGACGAATCTATAACGGTATCGCCTACAATAATTTTAAAACCACCAATGAGCTCTGCATCAATCATTACATTGGCTTCTATTTTTTTGCCAAACTTAGCTTCAAGACGCTTTAATAAATCTTTAATTTCAGCGTCTGACGGCTTTGATGCGGCGATGATTTGCGCATCAAGCGTGCCTTCGTCTTGCGCTTTTAACGTTTCAAAGGCGCTTACAATCGCTGACAAAATAAACATACGATTATACTCAACCAGCACTTTAATTAAATTTTGTCCTTGCTCGTTTAGCTTATCGCCACACACTTTTAAAAAAGTGTTTTGCAAATCGCTTGCGACCACTTTCGGATCTTGAATATAAGCTTGCATTTGCGCATCATTAGCGACTGCTGCTGCAAAACCTAACATTTCAGACCACTTAGCAAGAGAGTTCGTCTCTTTACCAAGCTTGTAAGCAGCAACGGCATAAGGTCTAGCGATGGTTGAAATTTCAGCCATCGTTACAGCTCCGCCGCGAGTTTAGATAACATTTCGCTGTGTACTTTGCCGTCAATCTCTTTACGCAAGATTTTTTCAGCGCCTGCGATTGCGAGTGCTGACACTTGTGAACGTAGGCTTTCTTTTGCGCGGTTCACTTCTTGGTCGATTTCAGCTTTAGCACCAGCTAAGATGCGATCACCTTCAACTTTGGCAGTAGTTTTAGCTTCTTCAACGATTTGTGAGCCGCGTTTTTCAGCTTGGCCGATAATCTCGCTCGCTTTTTGTTTGGCTTCATTCAGTGTTACTTCAGATTTTTTAGCCGCAACATCAAGTGCATTTCTGCCATCCGCTGCTGCTGCTAAACCATCGGCGATTTCCTTTTGGCGCGTTTCAATCGCTTTTAACAGCGGCGGCCAAACGAATTTCACTGTGAACCAAATCAACACAGCAAATGCGATGGCTTGTGCGATTAGTGTAAAGTTAATGTTCATTTTTGATCCATTTTTAGTAAGTCATTCAATAAGGTCTAGGCATATTTTCACCCAAACCGAATTATCTAGCAGCTAATTACTTAGCAACTACGCTTAATAATGGGTTAGCAAATGCAAACATCATGGCTAAACCAACACCAATAATGAAAGAAGCATCGATAAGACCCAATAGCAAGAATACTTTACCTTGCAATTGTGGAATCATTTCTGGTTGACGTGCAGCGCCTTCTAAGAAACTTGCACACATAATACCAATACCGATACAAGCACCCGCAGCGCCCAAACCAATAATTAAACCAATACCAATGCCCGTGTAGGCTTGAATCATTGCTAATGCATCCATTTTATTACCCTCTCAAAATTAAAGTACAAATACAAATTCAACTACAAATAAAACTAACTACAAAACTACTCTAAAACCTTCTAATGTGATTCGTGCGCCATAGCTAAATAAACAACGGTTAGCATCATAAAAATAAATGCTTGTAGCGCGACGATTAAAATATGGAAGATTGACCAGCCAGCGCCTAAAATCGCACCAAATATGGTACCTGTTAAGCCTGTTGCTGCCCACAAACCAATCAGCAAGAAAATCACTTCGCCTGCATACATATTGCCAAATAATCGCAATGAATGTGAAAGCGGCTTTGAAACGTATTCGATGATATTAAAGGCGAAGTTAGCGACAAATAGTAGAGGGCTTAATATTAAGCCTACAAAACCCATGGCACTTTTTGGTTTAAAAAATTTAGCGGAGCCAAACGGTGCACAGAACAATTCATGAATCCAGCCGCCTAGGCCTTTGACTTTGATTGAGAAGAAAATCATGAGTAACCACACGGCTAACGCTAGAGCAAAGGTGGTATTGATATCTGAAGTAGGAACGCTGCGCCAATGCTCTAAACCTAATGGCGCATATACAAAGTGATGCATCACATCTACAGGTAAAAAGTCCATGGCGTTCATGGCTAATACCCATAAAAATACTGTTAATGCTGTTGGTGCGATGAAACTGTGGCGATCGCCGTGGAAAATATTTTTAACTTGCTCGTCTACAAAACCAAATACTAACTCTACAAATGCTTGACCCTTAGAAGGTACGCCTGACGTTGCGCCACGTGCCACCCACCAAATCAAACCCATCACCAGCACACCTAAAATAACCGACATAATCAAACTATCGTAATTCAACATCCAAAAACTACCGTCACCAATTGGCTTGGAGTTGAATGTTAAATGATGCGTAATATATTCTGATGGAGTAAGTGCTTGTTCTGTAGCCATGTTTAAAAATGCCTAAATAAATTTTATATTTCTATATCTGTCTTATCGAGCTTGCTCATTGCCGCACCAGAAACCAGTGCCGCTGCCGCTAAGCCAACAATCAATGCAAAAGGCACTAATTGCTTATAAACTTTAAATACGATTAGCAGCAAAACAAAAATCAATATAACTTTAACTGCTTCTGCTTTTAACAAATTCATTAATACCGCTGTTGCATTTTTATTATTACGCTGCGCGATTTTAGAGCCGAAAAACGCACCAATTATTACCGCTAAACCGCCAAGTAAGGCAGATAAGCCCGCGTGCATGCCTGATATTAACAATGAAACAATGACGACAATTGCAGTTGCGATTAACTGTAAGCGCAACATTTTACTAAAAACCGCAGCCGTACTAGTAACCAAAGAGCTGTTTTGTGTCATCTGCTTTAATAATCGGCTATTAGCAAAGTCCGCGATTTTGAATTATTACGCGCTTTTAGTCAAGCACTTTAATCAAACACAATGAATCACTTGAGTTGTAAAACAAGGTACTTAGGCTAATAAAACAAAGTACTTAGCGTGATATTTTGGCAATAATGTCATCCAGTTGATCTAAACTGCTGTAGCTGATTTTTAGTGTGCCTGCACCGCTGGTTTTAGCAGAAATACTCACAACCGCGCCAATTTTTTCGCTTAATGTGTTTTGCAGGGCCAATACGTCACGGTTCATGCTGATTTTCTGTTGTTTTGGCTTGGCATCAGCACTCACATTTTTTACTAAGTTTTCAACTTCTCGCACCGATAAATCTTGCTGCACTATTTTATTGGCTAGCATTACTTGTTGCGCAGCATCCAAACCAATTAAGGCGCGGGCATGGCCCATGTCTAGCTTATTATGCATCAGCAAATCTTGTACTGGTGACGATAAAGACAAAAGCCGCAATAAGTTAGAAACTGCTACGCGTGAACGACCAACCGCGTCAGCCGCTTTTTCATGCGTCATGCTAAATTCATCAATCAAGCGCTTAATGCCTTGCGCTTCTTCTAATGGATTTAAATTTTCGCGTTGGATATTTTCAATCAAGGCCATCGCAAGTGCAGATTCATCAGCAATATCGCGCACCAATACTGGCACTTGCTGCAAGCCCGCCATTTGGCTAGCACGCCAACGTCGCTCACCCGCAATAATCTCAAACTTGTCTGTTGAAAGTTCCCTCACCAAGATCGGCTGCATAATGCCTTGCGTTTTAATCGAGTCTGCCAGCGTTTGCAAAGCGGCATCATCCATATAGCTGCGCGGCTGATATTTGCCTGGCTGTAATTGCGATACATTGAGTGTTTGTTGAGAATCCGTGTTGCGCGCTTCCTCTAAATCATTCGCCAACAAAGCATCTAAACCACGTCCCAAGCCTTTTTGTTTAACCATGCGCAGCACCTTTAACCTGTTGATTTTTAAATATAATTTCTTTTGCTAACTCCAAATATGCCGTCGCCCCTTTTGATGTTTTGTCGTATATCAGCACTGGTACGCCATAGCTGGGCGCTTCTGCCAAACGTATGTTGCGTGGAATGACTGTGTTATAGACTTTGTCACCAAAATGGCTAACCAACTGTGCCGACACTTGCTGAGCGAGCATATTGCGGTTATCAAACATGGTGCGTAACAAGCCTTCAATCTCTAAAGTGGCATTTAAATTCGCCCGTACTTTTTTAATGGTATTCACTAAATCAGACAATCCTTCCAATGCATAATATTCGCATTGCATAGGAATCATCACACTATTCGCTGCGGTGAGTGCATTCACAGTTACCAAGTTGAGGGCAGGGGGGCAATCTAACAAAATGTAATCGTATTTTTGCTCTAAATTTGCCAAAGCTTTTTTTAAACGCGTTTCGCGTGCAAGCTCGTTTACCAACTCCACCTCTGCGCCTGCTAGCTCGCGGTTTGCGGGGGCAATGTGGTAACCGCCTTTTTCGCAAGTAATAATCACCTCGTTTAAAGACTTTTCACCAATTAGCACATGATAAATACTGTACTTGAGATGCGCTTTATCTACACCACTGCCTGTGCTAGCGTTGCCCTGCGGGTCTAAATCAATCAGCAATACTTTTTGGTAATTGGCGGCTAAGCTGGCAGCCAAGTTGACGCAGGTGGTGGTTTTGCCCACTCCGCCTTTTTGATTGGTGATTGCTAGTATTTTCATCCCTGATCCTCTAAAGCAAACCTCTCTAAAACAAGCAAATGCCGCTCTGCTTCTAAGCCTGCTACATTTAGCGGAACAATCTTATTCAACTTTACTTCTAAACTATTTAACTCTGCGTGCGGAACTTGGCCTTTCATCGCAAACCATTGGCCTTGGTCGGCAAGCAAGTGCTTGGTCAGCTTAACAAACAATGACAGCTCAGAAAAAGCGCGCGAAATAATCACACCAAACGGCTCGATAGGCTTATAACTTTCTACCCGTGCATGCACCACCGTTAAATTATCCAAACCCAACTCTCCCTTTACTTGCCGCATAAAAATCGCTTTTTTTTGTACCGTGTCTATTGTTGTTACCTGCAAGCCTGGCTTACAAATTGCCAGCACAATGCCAGGCAAACCACCACCACTACCCACATCTAGCAAGTTTTTAGTGTTCACATAAGGCAATACACTCAAACTATCGAGCAAGTGTAACGTAACCATTTCAAGCGGATCACGCACCGCTGTTATGTTGTACACCTTATTCCATTTTTGCAGCAAATTTAAATAGGCTAACAACTTGTCCTGCATATCTTGCGACACACCCAAGCGCATCCCAGCAATACCGTTGGCTAACAAAACCGCTTGCGTCATGCCGCCTCGATATTGTCTGTGTTGGCCTGTTTTTTATGCTTCCGTTTTAGGTAAACCAATAATAATGAAATAGTGGCAGGCGTAATGCCCGAGATTCTGCCAGCCTGACCAATCGTTTCGGGTTTATGCATCATCAGCTTTTGACGCGCTTCAATGCTCAAGCCATGCACATCAGCATAATCAATATTAATCAATTTAGTGTTTTCACTACCTTTTTGTTTGGCAATTTCTTCTTTTTGCCTGTCAATATAACCTTGGTACTTAGCAGCAATTTCCACTTGCTCACGCACTTCTGGTGCAAGCTCACCCATACCCAACTCGCCCAAACTTAGCATGTCTTCATAACTTACTTCTGGGCGACGCAGTAACTCAAACAAACTATATTCATGTTCTAACGGTTTGCCTAAAATTTCCGCTTGTGTTTCACGTGAAACATCATCTGTAGCAATTTGTACAAATGTTTTTTTCAATCGCGCTTGCTCACGCTCCACAGCTTCTAATTTTTGCTCAAACGCGGCCCAGCGCGCATCATCTACCAAGCCCAATTCGCGACCTTTAGTAGTTAAGCGCATATCCGCATTATCTTCACGCAATTGTAGGCGATACTCTGCACGGCTAGTAAACATGCGATATGGCTCGGTAACGCCTGTCGTTATTAGGTCGTCGACTAGCACACCTAAATACGCTTCATCACGAGCAGGGCACCAAGCCTCTTTAGCCTGCACATACAACGCAGCATTCACGCCTGCCAGCAGGCCTTGCGCAGCAGCCTCTTCGTAGCCCGTTGTACCATTAATTTGTCCTGCAAAAAACAAGCCCTGAATCGCTTTGGTTTCTAAACTTGATTTCAGCGCACGCGGATCGTAATAATCGTATTCAATGGCATAGCCTGGGCGCAAAATGTGTGCATTTTCCAAACCTTTAATCGAACGTACCAACGCCAACTGAATATCAAACGGCAGGCTAGTAGAGATGCCGTTTGGATAAATTTCATGGGTGGTTAAGCCTTCTGGCTCTAAGAATAATTGATGCGATTCTTTATCAGCAAAGCGATGAATTTTATCTTCTACGCTTGGACAATAGCGTGGACCAACACCCTCAATCACACCTGTATACATTGGGGAGCGGTCTAAACCGCTGCGAATAACATCGTGCGTGCGCTCATTGGTATGCGTAATCCAGCACGGCACTTGCGCAGGATGTTGCGCTGCATTACCCATAAACGAGAATACTGGCACAGGATTATCACCTGGCTGCTCTTGCATCACACTGTAATCAATCGTACGGCCATCAATACGTGGTGGCGTACCCGTTTTAAGGCGGCCTGCAGGCAAGCCAATTTCGCGCAAGCGCGCAGCCAAACTAATGGCTGGTGGATCGCCCGCTCGGCCTGCGCTGTAGTGCTGCATGCCAACATGAATCAAGCCACCCAAAAATGTACCCGCAGTCAACACCACGCTTTTAGATTGAAAGCGCAGTCCAATTTGTGTCACTACGCCAGCTGTGCGATCACCGTCTAGAATAATGTCGTCAACTGCTTGTTGAAACAACCAAAGATTAGCTTGGTTTTCTAATTTATGGCGAATCGCTGCTTTGTACAAAATACGATCTGCCTGCGCGCGCGTGGCTCGCACCGCTGGGCCTTTGCTAGAGTTTAAAATGCGAAACTGAATGCCGCCCACATCTGTAGCTTGCGCCATGGCACCGCCAAGCGCGTCAATCTCTTTTACTAAATGGCCTTTACCAATACCGCCGATGCTGGGGTTACACGACATCTGACCCAAAGTCTCTATATTATGCGTTAAAAGAAGTGTTTTTTGCCCCATGCGCGCAGCCGCAAGCGCAGCTTCGGTACCTGCATGGCCGCCGCCCACTACTATTACATCAAAAATAGTTGGAAAATTCATGGAATTTCGATTAAGTTTTAGCAAAAAACACTTAAATAACAAAGAGGTGAAAGTTTAACGCAATCTTACACTTAAGTCATTGAAAACTAAAATTTATGCCTATGTTTCACGTGAAACATACATAACAAAATTTTACAGTATTAGCCTATTGACGAATGGACAATAACGCGCCTATAGTAATGCATACGGTAATGTGTAAACCAAGTAAATAACCCGTTTTATGCTTAGCGTTGTAATAAAAGTAATTAATTAATAAATTTACAATATTTAGGAGAAATACATGGCCGATTTACAAGAACACAAAACAATTGTTGCAAAATATGCCCCTAAGCTCAATACTGCTGCGCTAGATGGTATGGCGCGGAACTATGCTTTAGTGCTTTCTAACAAAGATTCACAATATGTAGCTTGTGGTGATGAAGCTGAACGTACTACAGTGCGTGAAAATTTCTTAAAGAAAAAACTAGGTTTAACCAACGCCAATGCCGATTTAGATGCGGCTGTTGACGCTGTTTGCGTAACTATGAAAGAAGATCGCTTCAAATCTCGTCTAGCCATGTATTATTTGCTGGCTGATAAATACGGAAAATTAGCAATGTTTATAAAGTAAACAATGACTAAATAAATAACCATTTGTTAAAAAAGGTGCTTATAGCACCTTTTTTATTAGCACTTACTTACCAATGCAAAACTTGCTGAAAATCTCGCCCAATAAATCATCAGGTGTAAACTCACCAGTAATGCTACCCAAAGCCTCCTGCGCTAAACGCAGCTCCTCCGCTACCAATTCTGCTGACTTTATTTGACTTTCAGCCTGTAGTAAATGTTCGGCCACCTGTTTTAGCGCAGATAAATGACGTGCGCGCGCCATAAAAATACCTTCTGCATTTTGCTTAAAACCCACCAAATGCAATAAATGCTGCTTTAACAAATGAACACCTTCACCTGTTTTTGCAGAAAGGTAAATATGCGTTTCATTGGCAACATCTGTCATTTTGGCGGGCTCTTGAGTAGCATCAATTTTATTATGCACCCAAATTTTGGCTATTCCTTGCGGTAAGTATTCTAAAATCGATTTTTCGCTGTCGCCAATACCATGAGCTGCATCTATCAACAATAATGCCACCTGCGCGCTTTCTAGAGCCCGATAAGTTCGAGCGATACCAATTTTTTCAACCTCATCATTGGTGTCACGCAAACCAGCCGTATCAATGATGTGCAATGGCAACCCTTTGATTTGTATTGTATTTTTTATTGTATCGCGCGTTGTGCCTGCAATAGGCGTCACTATCGCTACTTCTTCACCGCTCAATTGGTTCATCAAGCTAGATTTTCCAACATTAGGCTGACCCACCAATACTACGTGCAAACCTTCTCGCAATAAACTGCCTTGCTTGGCTTTTGAAAACACTAAAGCCAGTTCAGTTTTAATCGCGGCTAGTTTTTCGGCCACATTACCTTGGCTAATAAAATCAATTTCTTCTTCAGGGAAATCTAAACAGGCCTCAACATACATCCGTAAATTGATTAGCTTAGCCAACACTTGATTGATATTGTTTGAAAATTCGCCTGATAGCGAGCGCACCGCACTGCGCGCAGCTTCAGTCGTGGATGCATTAATCACATCTGCAACCGCCTCAGCTTGGGCTAAATCCATTTTATCGTTTAAATAAGCGCGACGTGTAAATTCGCCAGGTTCAGCTTGACGCGCGCCAAGCGCAATACAACGTGCCAACAAAATCTGCATCAAAGCTGTACCGCCATGCGCTTGTAATTCAAGCACATCTTCGCCCGTGTAAGAATGTGGATTGGGGTAAAAAATCGCGATGCCGCAATCAATTAATTCATTATTATCAGATTTGAAATCAAGGTACGCCGCATGACGCGGGGCAGGGCAGTGACCTAAAATTTGACTTGCAATGGTGGGGGCTAATGACCCAGAAACTCGCACAACACCTATGCCGCCAGCACCACTAGCAGTGGCAATAGCGGCTATCGTGTCTTTGTGTGCAGCATCACTATTTTTTTGCATTGCCTTTTTTGGCAAGGGTGGCAGCGTGAATAGTTTTATTGACATACCATTGCTGGGCGATGGATAAAATATTATTCACTAACCAATATAACACCAAACCTGCAGGGAAAAAGAAGAAGAATATGCTGAACACTATTGGCATTATTTTCATCACTTGCGCTTGCACAGGGTCGGTAGGTGGTGGGTTTAAAAAAGTTTGAATAATCATAGTCGCACCCATCAAAATCGGCAGTAAACCAATCGGCATGCCGCCAAGCAAAGGTATACTTTTCGGGATAATACCAAATAAGGTATCAGGTGCGGCTAAATCTTGAATCCAACCAAAAAATGGTGCATGGCGCAGTTCAACTGTGCCGGAAAGCATCCAATAAAATGCAATGAATACAGGTACTTGAATCAAGATTGGCAAGCACCCACTCATTGGGTTGATTTTTTCACTACGATAAAGCTCCATCATCGCTTGTTGCATTTTTTGTTTGTCTTCACCAAACTTTTCTTTCATACTTTGCAAGCGCGGGGCTAATTCACGCATTTGTGCCATCGATCGATAGCTCTTAGCAGACAACGGATAAAATAGAGCCTTAAGCAAAATCGTGACAATCACTATCGCCACACCCCAGTTGTGCACTAGAGCCTCAATTTTAGATAGCACCCAAAATAGTGGTTTTGCAACAATGGTTAACCAGCCATAATCGACCGCAAACTCCAAGCCTGGCGCTGCGGCAGCTAAATCAGCATGAGTTTGCGGGCCCGCAAATAAACTTGCCCCAAATTCGGCTTTTGCGCCTGCGGTGATATTAACTGGTGACGTTTTAACCCGCACTGCAAAAATATTATCACCTAGCTGTTTTGTACTAAACTCGCGGCCAATGCCAGATTTAGCAATCCATGCACTGGCAAAATAATGCTCAATAACACCAGCCCAGCCATCTTGCGACGTTTTAGCTAAACTTTCTTTTTTCATGTCAGAAAATTTAACCTTTTTAAACTTGTCTGCCTCTGTGTAATACGCACCGCCGGTAAAAGTTGGTAGCATTTTAGAGCCTTGTTTCGACTCGCCATCATGCACAAGTTGATAATAAGCTGAAGGTGAAATTGCCTGATTACTACCATTATTAACTAAATAGCGCACATCAATCACGTAACTACCACGATGAAAAGTGTAAATTTTATCCACACTAATACCGTTGCTTGTCCAACTTAAACGTACCTCTTGCGAAGCTTGACCATCAGCCAATGTATAACTATTGGCTGTGCTGGTAAACAGCGCATGGTGACTTGGCAAGTCATCGCCCAACAAACCCGTTTGCGCAATATATAGCATTGGCTTTTGTGCATCATCCATTAATACATAATTGCCTTCTTTAATATCAGCTGCACGGTGTTTATTAAGTACCAAACGACGCAAGTCACCGCCTACAGTATCGAGTTCTGCCGAATACAAATCGGTAGAAACCTTAATACGCTGCCCATTTTCTAGTTTAAAACTACCATCATTAACGCCGGAATCTGTAATCACAGTGCCAGCTGCAGTGGTAACTTCACCCGAAACAGGTGTTTGTACCTCTTGCTGAGCGGGCACTATTGGCGCATTTTTTTGCTGCCATGCATCCCACAACATCATGATGGAAAATGAAAAAATAACAAATAATACTAAACGGCGTGTATCCATAAACTCTTTATCATCAATAAGTTAACTAATTTTACAGCTTGTGTTGTAACTGGTTATTTTGGAACAGGATCATGACCACCTTCATGCCAAGGATGACAATGCGACAATCGTTTTATAGCCAATAAACAACCTTTAAATACGCCATGCAATTGTATACTTTCAATCGCATAATGCGAGCAAGTTGGCGCGAATCGGCACTGCTGACCAAAAAACGGACTTAACGTAATTTGATACAATTTAATTAAAGCAATTAAAAATTGGCTCATTTCAACTAACTGCCTTTGCTACAAGTTTTTGCATCAACTGCTCAAACTCTTGCTTTATCAGCATGAAATCAGGTTTTTCAAACGGCTTTTGTACTTGAATCACTAAGTCAATTGCACACAAATTGTGCTGGTTTAACCTAAACAACTCGCGCAATACGCGCCGCATATAATTGCGCTGCACGGCTAATTTAGCGGTTTTTTTTGCCACAATCAAACCCAATCGCGGTATATTATGCTCGTTTGCTTTATAGCGCATTACTAAATGCTTATTCGCAATGCGTTTGCGCAAATTAAAAACGGATGAAAAATCATCCGTTTTTAATATTTTGGATTGTTTAGCTAATCTAAACGATACCAATTTATGCTCTATTTAAAGTAATAGTATTGTAAAGCACTGAATATAAACTAGCTTAAAACCCCAAGTTTCAAAAAACTATAAGTTTTAAAGCCCTAGGCGTGAGCGGCCTTTGGCACGACGCGCTGCAATTACAGCTCTGCCGCCTTTGGTTTTCATGCGAACTAAAAAGCCGTGTGTACGTGCGCGGCGTGTTGTAGATGGTTGGTATGTACGTTTCATTATATGTCCTAACAAGCAAATTGCTAAAAAGCCCTCTATTAAACCCGATAAACCACCAATCTGTCAATCAATATTTAGTTTAATAAAACTGTAATTGCCTGTGGATAAGTATGCATAAACCCGTTAAGATAGCTGGGTAAGTAGGTAACTTTAACAATGCAAGCTATATCAATTAAACGAATAAAATCATTAATTTAATAATAAGATGTAAGAGATTTCAGGCAATCAATGGAAAAATTTTGGTCTACCTGCCTTAGTCGCTTTGAACAAGAGCTATCTACGCAACAATTTAATACTTGGATTAAGCCTTTGCAAATGGAAGTAAGGGATAATGCTTTACGTATACTTGCGCCGAACAAGTTTGTGCAGCAATGGGTTAAAGAGCGTTTTTTAAGCAAAATTGAAACGATAGCGGCTGAGTTATTGCCGAAAAACACCCAAATTGAACTGTCTATTTCTAATAAATCGCCTACTAAAAAAATTGCAAACGGCATAAGCAAACAATTAACAGTATCAACGGGGTCTGTAAATAGTGCGCCTACGGTTGTTGCTAAGGTAGCCGCTAAAGCTAACACCTCGCGCGCTATACCTAATGAACGCGGCTCTGGCCTAAACCCCAGCTTCAACTTTAATAATTATGTGACTGGTCGCGCCAACCAATTGGCGCGTGCTGCGGCCATACAGGTGGCAGAAAATCCAGGGCAGGCCTACAACCCACTATTTATATATGGCGGTGTGGGGCTTGGTAAAACACATTTGCTACAAGCTATAGGTAACCAGCTTAAACAACAAAAACCTGATGCTAACATTCGTTATTTGCATGCAGAACGTTATGTATCAGATGTAGTAAAGGCCTATGAAAATAAGGCATTTGACGACTTTAAACGGCAATATCACTCGCTAGACTTATTATTGATTGATGATATTCAGTTTTTTGGTAAAAAAACGCGTACGCAAGAAGAGTTTTTTTACGCTTTTAATACGTTAATAGAAGAGAAAAAACAAATTGTTATCACTTGCGACACCTATCCTAAGGAAATTGTTGATGTAGATGAGCGCCTTAGAACACGGTTTAGTTGGGGCTTAACCGTTGCGGTAGAGCCGCCAGAGTTAGAAATGCGGGTTGCAATTTTGCTGAAGAAGGCTGAAGAATCTAAAATTAACTTAAGTGAAGATGTGGCTTTTTTTGTTGCCAAACAAATACGTTCTAGCGTGCGCGAACTTGAAGGTGCACTTAACCGTATTATCGCAATGGCTAAATTTACTGGTCATGCAATCGATGTGCATTTAGCCAAAGATGCCTTGCGTGATTTAATTGCGGTGCGTGGCCGCCAAATTACCATCGAAAATATTCAAAAAACTGTGGCTGATTACTATAAAATTAAAGTAGGTGAGATGCATAGCAAAAAACGTTCGCGTAATTTTGCAAGGCCGCGCCAAATCGCCATGAGCCTAGCCCGTGAGCTAACCAACCACAGCTTTCCTGAAATTGGTGAGGCTTTTGGTAGTCGCCACCATACAACGGTAATGCATGCCTGTGATGAAATTGAACAATTACGCTTAAACGATCAAACAATTGCACGTGATATTGGCTTTTTAACACAAGTTATTCGAGATTAAGATTAAAGATTGATAAAATAAGCCCGCTGTGATTAAAGCAAGATTAACCTGTGGATTAAAAAAGAGTAAAACAATGATATAAAAAATTTATTTTTTAATCCACAAATTATCCGCAATAGAAAAAAATATTAATAACAAGTTAAATTAATTGGTAAGCAATTGTTTAACTTAATTTTATTGGTGTTATCAACAGAAAGTACCGCCTTTATTACTATTATTAGTTTTATATATTAAATAAAGTAATTAATTAAAGATTCAGTTTTTATACTAGCTTTTATATTTGGAAACAACATTATGCAAATTAAAATTAATCGAGAAGTTCTTTTAAAACCACTGACTAATGTCACTAGTATTGTAGAGCGTCGACATACATTACCAATACTTTCTAATCTATTGCTGGAAGCAAAAAATAACCATATTCAGCTCACTGCAACTGATTTAGAAATGCAAATTTCACTTAGTATAGAAAGTACTTTTTCTGGCGAGTTATCAACAACAATTTCTGCAAAAAAATTCTTAGATATTTGTAGATCGTTACCTGATAATGTTGATATTGATATGATTAGTAATGACAGTCGTATGACAGTAAAAGCAGGTAAAAGTCGTTTTAATTTACAAACACTTCCCGCAGCCGATTACCCTGTAATGACTAAAGCAACAGGTACAGGAACGAGTATTAATATTAGTCAGCTCGCATTCAAAAAACTGCTGAAACAGGTGGAGTTCGCCATGGCACAACAAGATATCCGCTATTATCTAAATGGCTTATTGTTAGAAGTTAATGATAATAAACTGAATATTGTAGGCACAGATGGCCATCGTTTAAGTTTTACGTCAACGATATTAAATCAAAGTTATGAAAAAACCGATGTCATTATTCCGCGCAAAACGGTAATAGAACTGATTAAATTATTGGATGATAGTGAAGAGGAAGTAATGATTGAAATTAATGCAGGTCAAGTTAATTTTAGTTTTGGCGATATCAAATTAATATCTAAAGTGATTGACGGCAAGTTTCCAGATTATCACCGCGTCATTCCAGTTGGGCATCAAAATAGTTTTAATGTGAATCGTTTAGGCGTACTTACCTCTATGCAACGCGCGTCTATATTATCTAACGAGAAGTACCGCGGCATACGCATGGTATTAAGTAATAACAATTTAAAGCTTATTAGCACCAATACAGAGCAAGAGGAAGCAGAAGAAGAGTTGGATATTGATTACGCTAAAGATGGCTTAGATATTGGTTTTAATGTGACTTATTTAATAGACGTGCTTAATAATGTTAATGATGAAACCATTAATTTTTCATTTGCAGATGCAAACAGTAGTTGCTTAATTACTGTGCCGAATGATGAGAATTACAAATATGTAGTAATGCCCATGCGCATTTAAAATTTAACAAACTAGATTAAAAAGTAGTAACCCTTTAAATAAATAGTAAAGAAACGATTATGGCTAAAGCCCCAGTGCAACCCGAATATAATTCAGACAGTATTAAGATTTTAGAAGGCCTGGATGCGGTTCGTAAACGCCCAGGCATGTACATTGGCGATACATCTGACGGATCGGGCTTGCACCACATGGTATTTGAGGTGCTTGATAACGCTATTGACGAGGCCTTAGCAGGGCATTGTGATGATATTAAGGTCATTATCCATCCTGATAACTCAATAAGTGTCTCAGACAACGGGCGTGGCATTCCTACTGATATTAAAGACGATGATAAACACGATCCTAAACGCTCGGCAGCAGAAATTGTAATGACCGAGCTGCACGCAGGTGGCAAATTCGATCAAAACTCTTATAAAGTTTCAGGTGGATTACATGGAGTGGGCGTTTCGGTGGTTAATGCGCTGTCTGATTGGTTGCGCCTAAAAATTTATCGCAAAGGCGAAGTACATCAAATGGAGT
Organism: Methylotenera sp.; assembly: GCA_025351225.1. Classification (GTDB taxonomy): domain Bacteria; phylum Pseudomonadota; class Gammaproteobacteria; order Burkholderiales; family Methylophilaceae; genus Methylotenera_A. Next base: position 16,906 of record JANXWL010000169.1, read on the forward strand.
TTCATCGTGGTGTGGCTGTTGCACCATTAGTACAAACAGGAAAGACCGATAAAAAAGGCACGGAAGTACACTTTTTAGCCTCGGTAGAGACGTTTGTTTTGGTGGAGTATCACTTTGAAATTTTGGCTAAACGCATCCGCGAACTATCTTTTTTAAATAACGGTGTAAAAATAGAATTGGTCGATCAACGAAATGGGAAAAGTGAAAACTTTGCCTACTCAGGTGGCATTAAAGGCTTTGTAGAGTATATGAACCGCACAAAAACGGTGATGCACCCTAAAACTTTTTATGCGATGGGCGAAAAAGACGGTATGACGATTGAAGTGGCCATGCAGTGGAATGATAGCTACTCAGAAACCGTACAATGTTTTACCAATAACATCCCGCAACGCGATGGGGGTACACACTTAACAGGCTTACGCACAGCCATGACGCGCACGCTAAATCAGTATATAGAGCAAAGTGATTTAGCTAAAAAAGCCAAAGTAGAAACCACAGGCGACGATATGCGCGAAGGCATTTGTTGTGTGCTGTCGGTTAAAGTGCCAGATCCCAAATTTTCATCGCAAACTAAAGATAAGCTAGTTTCTAGTGAAGTTCAACCAATTGTTTCAGAAGTGGTTTCTGCTAAGCTAGCTGAATTTTTGGCCGAAAACCCAGCCGATGCAAAAATTATTTGTGGCAAAATAGTTGATGCTGCTCGTGCGCGCGAGGCGGCACGAAAAGCACGAGAAATCACCCGCCGCAAAGGCGTAATGGATACCATGGGCTTGCCAGGTAAGCTGGCGGATTGCCAAGAGCGCGACCCAGCAAAATGCGAACTTTATCTAGTGGAAGGTGACTCTGCAGGAGGCTCTGCCAAACAAGGGCGAGACCGTAAAAATCAAGCTATTTTGCCCTTAAAAGGTAAAATTTTAAATGTAGAAAAAGCGCGTTTTGATAAACTGTTAGGCTCACAAGAAATCGCAACGTTGATTACCGCGCTGGGTACCAGTATAGGCAAGGCTGATTTTAATGCCGAAAAATTACGCTATCACCGTATTATCATCATGACCGATGCAGACGTTGATGGTGCGCATATTCGCACGCTATTATTAACCTTCTTCTATCGCCAAATGACCGAGCTGGTCGAGCGCGGTCACATCTACATCGCGCAACCGCCGTTGTACAAGGTTAAGCAAGGCAAAGACGAACGTTATTTAAAAGATCAACAAGAGTTAGATATTTACCTGCTTAATTCAGCATTAAAAGGCGCCGAGCTAGATACCAAAACCAACGCAGGCGTGCTCACAGGTGATTCACTAGGTGAAATCGCCAAGCAAATGGTGCTGACAGAGGCGGTGATTCGCCGTATAGCCGCGCTGTATGACGAGAGCGTGCTACGCGCTATTCAAGATGTGGGCCAAATCAACTTAAGCGATGAGGCCAATGCCAATAAAGTTGCCGAGCAATTGCGTCCTATTTTAGGCGCAGTGGGTAGTGAGGTGTTAGTGGCGTTTGATGCGGAAACCAATACCTACCGCCTAGAAGTGAACAAATATGTGCATGGTAATTTGCAATGCTGTGTGATTGATGCAGAGTTTTTAAGCAGTGGTGATTACCGCCAAATTAATAAAGTCTCAAGCATGCTCCACGGCTTAATTAGCGAGGGTGCAACTGTTAAACGTAACGATAAAGAACAACAAGTGAGTACCTTTAAACAAGCGTTAGACTGGTTGTTGGCCGAAGCAAGAAATACACTCAATATTCAACGCTACAAAGGTTTGGGTGAGATGAACCCAGAGCAACTATGGGAAACAACAATGGATCCAACCGTGCGCCGTTTGTTAAAAGTGCAAATTGATGACGCAATTGCTGCAGATGAAATCTTCACCACGCTAATGGGCGATAACGTAGAGCCAAGACGCGCATTTATTGAAAGCAACGCTTTAGGGGCAAGTAATTTGGATATTTAAACTTGTGTAAACAACCATTTTATTTACAAAAATCATAAGATTAACAAATAAGTGTAAAGATTTATGTAAATAAATCCTTCTTTTTTGCTGTTTTCAACGTTCGACCATTGCTGCACTCTTCCAATCTCTAAAGCTCATGTGTAGGTGCATATCGGAAGGATTTTGGTGGGATATTGGCTTAAGTTGAGAGAATTGACGGAGCTATTCAGTTTCGTCCTGTTGTATGCAGAAAGCAGGATCTGCCTTCGTGTCCAGAAAGACTAGATAATAAAGGCGAAACTCGCTAAACTGGAATC
>JANXWL010000175.1 GCA_025351225.1 Methylotenera sp.
AAATCAATCGCAGCCAAGCCTATTGAAATCGAGACCTTAAGTGATAATGCGCTTGTGCTGCATACCTTAAGTTTTAATGGGATTAATGGCAACCCTGAAATAGACGTGCTTAAAAGATTAGGCATTGCCGAGTTTGAGCCTATGATTCCTGCGATTATCAGCGATATTTTGCCAAAAAGCGCGGCTGAAAAGGCTGGCTTTAAGCCCTATGACAGCATAATAAGCATTAATACAGTGCCCATTAAAAGTTGGCAAGAGATGGTGGGTGCGGTAAAAGAAAGTCCAAATAAGACACTTAATTTTGAAGTGTTGCGCCAACAAAATATCGTTCACATAGTCGCCACGCCCGAGGCAATTAAAGAGAATAGTCAAACGATCGGTCGTTTAGGGGCAAGCGCAAAAGCCAAACAAGAAGATATTGACAAGCTATTGATTCAATTGCATTACTCGCCTATTCAAAGTGCGCAACAAGCGGTTAGAAAAACATGGTCAACTGCAACATTTACCCTAAAAATGCTCTACCAAATGGTATTAGGTAAGGTTTCAGTTAAAAGCTTAAGTGGCCCAGTTTCTATCGCTACTTATGCTGGTGCAAGCGCAAATTTAGGCATTAAACCATTTTTAGAATTTTTGGCTTTGGTTAGCATTAGCATCGGCGTACTCAACCTTTTGCCAATTCCTGTGTTAGATGGTGGCCATTTGATGTATTATATCGTTGAGATATTCAAAGGTTCGCCAGTTTCTGAGAAAACGATGCTGGTCGGGCAAAAAATAGGATTTGCATTGCTAGGTTTACTCATGACAATTGCCATTTTTAATGACTTCAATAAATTAGTAACGGGTTAAAATTTGTTTATTAATCACTTGTTTAAAAAGCGCTATATTCCCGCCCTTATTGTTGCACTGTTTAGTCAACACGCATTGGCTTTAGATCCATTTGTGATTAAAGATATTCGTGTGGAAGGCTTGCAACGTACTGAGCCTGGTACGGTGTTTAACTATCTGGCCGTGCAAGCAGGCGATGTGATGTCTGATGAAAAAGCCACGCAAGCGATTAAGTCACTGTACGGCACAGGCTTTTTTAAGGATGTACGTATAGAAGCCGATGGCGATGTATTGGTTGTTACCGTGCAAGAGCGTGCATCAGTTGCTAAAATTGATTTTACAGGCAATAAATCGTTTCCCTCAGACAAAATGACCGAAGGTCTTAAGCAAATTGGTATTGAAGAAGGCCAGATTTTTGATAAGTCACAATTAGACCGTGCTGAGCAGGAAATCAAACGTCAATATTTATCACAAGGTAAGTATGGCGCAACGGTAAAAACGGTTATTAGCCCGCTAGAACGTAACCGCGTTGCGGTGCGTTTTGAGATTGAAGAGGGCGTGGCTGCTAAGATTCGCGATATTAACATTGTGGGCAACAAGGCTTATACCACAGACGATTTACGAGCAGAATTTTTACTCACAACACCTAATTGGATGAGTTGGTGGAATAAAGATGATCAATATTCCAAACAAAAACTTACTGCAGATTTAGAAACGCTGAAGTCATTTTACTTGAACCAAGGCTATTTAGAATTTGCCGTTGATTCAACGCAAGTGTCCATTTCGCCTGATAAACAAGATATTTATATTACGGTAAACGTCACCGAGGGCGAGAAATATACCATCAGCGACGTTAAGCTGGCGGGAGAGTTGCAACTACCAGAAGCAGAACTTAAACCCTTGATTACCATTGAAAAAGGCGATATTTTTAATCGCCAAAAAATCACTGAAAGTAGCAAAGCGATTGGTGACCGCCTAGGTAACGAAGGTTATGCGTTTTCAAATGTCAACGCGATTCCAGAAATTAATAAAGAAAATCACACGGCTGCATTTACCTTTTTTGTTGATCCTGGCAAACGTGTTTATGTGCGCCGCATTAACTTAACAGGTAACACGCGTACGCGCGACTCTGTGCTGCGCCGCGAAATGCGCCAGTTGGAGTCTGCTTGGTATGCAGGCGATAAAATTAACCGCTCAAAAGAACGTTTAAATCGTTTGGGCTATTTTGATACAGTAGATATTGAAACGCCAGCCGTGCCAGGTAGCAATGACCAAGTCGATGTGAATATCAATGTAACTGAGAAATCGACTGGCAGTATCCAATTTGGCGCGGGCTTATCAAGCAGCGAAGGTGTAGTTTTAGGTATTACTGTGAATCAGCCTAACTTTTTAGGTACAGGTAACGCAGTGTCTGCGCAAGTGAATACAGGTAAAGTAAACACCACTTACTCGCTTTCTTACACTGATCCTTATTTTACCCCAGATGGCATCAGCCGCGGCTTTGATATTTACCGCCGCGATGTGGACACGCAATCACTCAACGTAGCTACTTACAGCAGCAAGTCGTATGGTGCAGGTGTGCGCTTTGGTTTGCCATTGGGCGAAAAAGAATTTTTCTCCGTCGGTTTGACAGGAGATTTTACTAAAATTAGTTTAACTAGCAATAGTCCTAAACAATACATTGACTATTGTGGCAATAGCAGCGGTTGCACCAGTAATTCATTGCCGTTGTCTGCTAACTGGTCTTACGATTCACGCGATAACATTTTGTATCCCAACACTGGCACGCATCAACGCTTAAGTGCAGAAGTGTCCTTGCCCGTGCTTGATTTGGAGTATTACAAGCTTGAATATAAACATACTTGGTATAAAAGCCTGAAAAAAGACTTCACCTTAATGTTGAATGGTGAGCTGGGCTATGCAGATAGCTACGGTAGTAAGAAATATCCATTCTTTAAAAACTTTTATGTGGGTGGTGTAAACTCTGTGCGTGGTTATGACAACGGTGCAATCGGTCCTCGTGATATTGATCCTGTTACTGGGCTTGACTACGCCATTGGCGGCACTACACGAATTGTCGGCAACGCAGAGATATTTACCCCTGTACCATTTATTAAAAATTCGTCACAATTTCGTTTAAGCGCATTTATGGATGCTGGTGATGTGTATGGTAACGGCCAAACCATTAGCTTAGGTGATATGCGCTACTCAGCTGGTGTTGGTGTGAGTTGGTATTCGCCATTTGGGCCATTAAAATTGGTGTTAGCTAAACCTCTAAATGCCAAGACTGGCGATAGAACGCAAACCTTGCAGTTCCAACTGGGCTCTCAGTTTTAACTAGAGCAGTTTTAACTAATAGCCTCAAATTTAATAGTAATATAGCGTTATTGGGCTTTTGTCCAATTTGCTTAGGAGATTCAAATTGAAACAACCTTTTAAATCGTTAGTGCTAGCAAGCATATTTGCATTAACAACAAGCCTAAGCGCTAATATTAGCGCGGCTGAGCTTAAAATTGGTTATGTGCAAGTAGACAAAATTTTGCAAGATGCACCACAAACGGCTGAAAGTGGCAAAAAGTTAGAGCGAGAATTTAGTCCGCGTTCATTAGACTTAGATAAAATGCAAAAACAAATTCGCGATATTGAAGCGGCTTTAGATAAAGAAGGCGTTACGCTTTCTGAAACTGAGCGCCGCAATAAAGAACGTGATGCATCGAACTTGAAAATTGAGTTTCAACGCAAACAACGCGAGCTACGCGAAGATATTAACCTGCGTAAAAATGAAGAACTTTCTAGCTTGCAAGACCGCATCAATAAAGCTGTACAGACCGTTTCTGAAACCGACGGCTACGATTTGGTTGTTTATGGCGGTGTGGCTTATGCCAGCAAAAAAATTGATATTACCGATAAAGTGTTAAAGCTTCTTGGTAAAAAGTAAGTTTATAAAATAAGCTTGAACTCGCTTAATGGTCACTATTAATGCATGTGCAATTTACACTACAGCAAATCACTCAACAATTGGGTGGAACAGTTTCTGATGGAATAGAAACCTTAATTAATCGTGTGGGCTCTTTGGCACTGGCGCAAGCTGGTGCCATTAGTTTTTTTAAAGATACTAAATACACGGTTCAACTCAGTAGCTCGGCTGCAAGTGCCGTTATTATTAGGCCTGAGCATGCATCGCTCACTAGTTTGCCCAAAATAATCACCGATAATCCTTATGCCTATTTTGCCAAGGTTTCGCAATTACTCAACCCAACTTATGTCGCGCCCAACGGTGTTCACTCAAGTGCTGTTGTAGATGCGTCAAATATCATTCCCACAGGCTGTAGCATTGCTGCTAAAGCTGTGATTGAGGCGTACGTTACGCTTGGGAAAAACGTGACTATTGGGGCGGGCTGTGTGATTGAACGAAATTCCAATATTGGTGATAACACGATTTTAGAAGCGAATGTCACCATTAAACATGGTACACAAATTGGTGAAAATTGCCATTTATTCTCAGGTTGCGTTATTGGCAACGATGGCTTCGGTTATGCGGAAGAGGTTAAAAATAACACTAAACACTGGGTGAAAATTCCGCAAATCGGTCGTGTAATTATTCACAATCATGTGCATATTGGTGCCAATACAACGATTGACCGTGGCACAATTGACGACACGGTGATTGAAGAAGGCGCAAAGCTAGACAATCTCATTCAAATTGCCCACAACTGCCGCATTGGCGCGCATACTGTGATTGCAGGTTGCACAGGTATTGCGGGTAGTGCAATCATCGGCAAACATTGTAAAATTGGCGGAGCAGCTATGATTCTAGGGCATTTAAGCATCGTAGATCACGTGACTATCTCGCCGGGTAGTATGATTATGCGCTCTATTAACAAGGCAGGCACCTATACTGCACTTATGCCCTCACAAGCGCACGATGATTGGCTTAAAACAGCGGCGAATATTCGCCACCTAAGCCCTCATTTAGACCAATTAACGGATAAAATAAAAGCATTAGAAATGAGCCTTGCTAAACTTGCATCAAATAATAAAATCCAAGAATAAAATATAGAGAGCACGATATGACAGAAGCAATAGTAACTAATTCAGGCTCTACCAGCATGGATATTCACGAAATTCTTGATCACTTGCCACATCGCTACCCGTTTGTGTTGATTGATCGGGTGGTTTCGATGGAGCTGGGCAAAGAAATTACCGCACTTAAAAACGTGAGTATTAATGAGCCTTTTTTCCCAGGCCATTTCCCGCATCATCCTGTGATGCCAGGTGTTTTGATTGTAGAAGCCATGGCACAAGCTGCGGCAATATTGTCATTTAAAACCATGGGCGCAAAACCAACTGTTGACTCGGTATATTATTTTGCAGGCATTGATAGCGCGCGTTTTAAAAAACCCGTTTCGCCAGGCGACCAAATTATCTTAAATGTAAAAATTGACCGTATTTTAAAAGGCATTTGGAAGTATATTGGCATTGCGACGGTTGATGGTCATGTTGTAGCAGAGGCTAGTATGATGTGTATCTTAAAAACAATAGAAAAATAAACTATTTTTATTCAAATAATTAAAACTATAATTTAAAGTAAAATATTAGGTAATATGGTTACAAATATCACCAAAAAAATTCACCCCACCGCCATCGTTGACGCCAAAGCCGAACTTGATTCTAGCGTCGAAGTTGGTGCGTTCACCACCATTGGCGCAGGCGTCAAGGTTGGTGAAAATACACGTATTGGTAGTCATGTGGTATTGCAAGGCCCAACTATAATTGGCAAAAATAACCAAATTTTTCAGTTTTCATCGCTTGGTGAAGCACCACAAGATAAAAAGTATGCAGGCGAGTCTACCACGCTTGAAATTGGCGATAACAATACCATTCGTGAATTTTGTACGTTTAATCGTGGCACCGTTCAAGATAAAGGTGTGACCAAAATCGGCAGCGATAACTGGATTATGGCTTACGTACATATTGCGCATGATTGCACTATTGGCAACAACACCATCATGGCCAACAATAGCTCACTCGCTGGCCATGTTGATATTCACGATTATGCGATTTTGGGTGGCTTTACGCTGATTCACCAATTTTGTAAGATCGGCGCACACGTCATTACAGCTGTGAATACTGTGGTTTTTAAAGATATTCCGCCTTATGTTACGGCCTCAGGTTACGATGCGAATCCGCATGGCATTAATAGCGAAGGCCTTAAACGGCGCGGCTTTTCGCCAGAAACTATTATGCAACTTAAACGCGCCTATAAAACGCTTTATCGCAACAGTTTAACATTAGAAGAAGCCAAACTAGAGTTGGCCGAGATGCAAAAAAGTTGTCATGAAATCAAACTATTAACAGAATTTTTAACAAACTCTAATCGCGGTATTATCCGCTAACTTTCATAAAGTTTTGGTATGCCTAAAATAGCAATTGTGGCTGGGGAAGCCTCGGGGGACTTGCTGGGTAGTCATTTAATACGCGCCTTAAAAGCACAGCGTAGCGATTTAACTTTCATTGGCATTGCGGGCCCTAAAATGATTGGAGAGGGCACTAAAAGCCTGTTTTCAATTGAGAAATTATCTGTTCGTGGCTATGTAGAGGTGTTAAAACACTTATATGGCTTGCTTAAATTACGCAAAAGTTTGCTCAAACAATTACTGGCAGAAAAGCCCGATATTTTTATTGGTGTAGATGCGCCAGATTTCAATTTTTGGCTAGAAAAAAAACTGAAGTCTCACGGTATCCCTACAATTCACTATGTTAGCCCGTCAATTTGGGCGTGGCGCGGCGGGCGCATGGGAAAAATCAAGCGCGCCGTTTCGCATGTATTGGCCTTATTTCCGTTTGAGCCTGCTTTATATGAAAAAGCTGGCGTGGCAGTTACCTACGTTGGACATCCACTGGCAGATGAATTGCCGCTAAAGCCAAGCAAAACGGCGGCTCGCGAGATATTAAAAATTGAAAAAAATAAGCTTGTTATCGCCATGTTACCTGGTAGCCGCCAAAGTGAAGTGAAACAACATGCCGATTTGCTGATTAAAACCGCACAAATCATCAGCAAAGAATATAAAAACTTGCAGTTTGCTGGTGTTAAGTTCGCCAGCGTTAAATGTATCGTCCCTTTGATAACGCGTGAAACCCGCCAATTGTTTGAAACCG
>JANXWL010000177.1 GCA_025351225.1 Methylotenera sp.
CCACGTTTTACTCTAGGCATATCGGTCTCCTTAGCGTGTTGGCATCATAGCGCGAACGCGTTTGACGTCTGTTGGTGAAATGATAGCCGTGCCGCGCAATTTACGTTTTTGCTTGGTGGTTTTTTTGGTAAGAATATGGCGCAAATGTGAATGCGTACGTTTCACTTTGCCATTTCCTAAGAACTTAAAGCGCTTTTTGGCGCTGCTCTTTGTTTTCATTTTTGGCATTTTTTTCTCCTTGGAGGTTGATTAAGAGTGCCTAGGCATGCCATTTCGCCGTATCACTCACAAAAACTATATATTTCTCATTAATTAAATAATGTTAAAACATTACTTAGTTATTCGGTTGCTGCTTTTTCTACTGTTTTTTCAGCGGGTATTGCTACTTTTTCTTGCGCTTTATCTTTAGTGGCTTTAACTACTACTTTTTCTACTTTTTTAGGTGCTAACACCATCACCATTTGGCGGCCTTCCATTTTGGGAAACTGCTCAACCACTGCGTGCTCAGCCAAATCTGCTTCAACGCGTCTTAATAAAGCCAAACCAAATTCTTGGTGCGTTATTTCGCGGCCTCTAAAACGTAATGTAATTTTGGCTTTATCGCCTTCACCCAGAAAGCGGATGATATTACGCACTTTAATATTGTAATCGCCATCATCAGTGCCTGGGCGAAACTTAATTTCTTTAATAACCACTTGTTTTTGCTTGAGTTTTTGCTCGTGCATACGCTTGCTTTCAGCGTATTTAAACTTACCATAATCCATCAATCTGCACACTGGTGGCACAGCGTTTGGCGCAATTTCTACCAAATCAATATCCGCTTCTTCTGCTTTTGCAAAGGCTTCACGTAAGCTTACAATGCCTAGCGGCTCGCCTTCTACACCCACCAAACGAACTTCGGCCGCGGTAATGTCGCCGTTAATTCGTGTATCTTTATCTTGTGCTATTGCTGACTCCTAATCTTTAAAAATAAAATAACCGTGCTAGCTCAAAAAAAGCGCCTAAACTTTGGTTTCTACTTCTGCCTTTAAGCGCGCTATTAGCGCTGCAATCGGCATAGAACCTAGGTCTTCACCTTTTCTGTTACGCACGGCCACATGTCCAGCTTGCATTTCACGCTCACCCGCCACTAGCAAGTAAGGCATTTTTTGCATTGAATGTTCGCGTATTTTATAGGTTATCTTCTCATTCCTCAAGTCATATTCGCATCTTATGCCATTTTTCTTCAATGTTTCAACAACTTGCAACACATATGCCGATTGACCTTCAGAAATATTCAGTACCATCGCCTGCACGGGTGCTAGCCACAGCGGCATTGCTCCTGCGTAGTTTTCAATCAAAATTCCAATAAACCGCTCCATAGAGCCAACAATGGCGCGGTGCAACATCACAGGGCGTTTGCGGGAGTTATCTTCCGCCACGTATTCTGCACCTAAGCGTTCTGGCAAGTTGGGGTCTAGCTGAATGGTGCCGCACTGCCATAAACGGCCTAAACTATCTTTAAGCGTAAATTCGATTTTTGGTCCGTAAAATGCGCCTTCACCTGGCTGGTATTCAAATTCTAAGCTGTTGATTTTAAGCGCATTCGCCAATGAAGTTTCGGCTTTATCCCAATCTGCATCAGTACCAATACGTTTTTCTGGCCTAGTAGAAAGTTTAACTAAAACATCTTTAAAGCCAAAATCACCATAGGCTTTGTAGAGCATTTTGATGAAATCAGCGACTTCTGCTTCCACTTGCTCTTCGGTACAGAAAATATGTGCGTCATCTTGCGTAAAACCACGCACACGCATAAGACCATGTAGCGCGCCAGATGGCTCGTTACGGTGGCATGAACCAAACTCGGCCAAGCGCAAAGGTAAATCACGATAGCTATGTAAGCTGCTGTTAAAAATTTGCACGTGACCAGGGCAATTCATCGGTTTTACCGCGTAATCGCGATTTTCGGACTTAGTTGTAAACATATTATCGCGATAATTTTGCCAATGACCTGACTTTTCCCACAAACTTCTATCCAGAATAGTCGGTGTGCGCACTTCTTGGTAGTTGTAATCCACAAACATTTGGCGCATGTATTGTTCAATTTCTTGCCAAATGCTCCAGCCGCGCGGATGCCAAAACACCATGCCTGGCGCGTCGTCTTGCATGTGGAAGTAATC
>JANXWL010000036.1 GCA_025351225.1 Methylotenera sp.
CGCTTTTGCAGCATCAATGTTGCGATCTGCCGCTTCTGGCTCAATCGTGCCGAGCATCGCGCAGGCAGTGCGCATCACATCCATTGGGTGTGCAGTTTTTGGAATGCGTTCTAATACTTCCTTTAATGCAGTCGGCAAGCCGCGTAATTTTTTTAAGCGCGCGTGGTAGGCTATTAATTCATCTGCGGTCGGCAATTCGCCATGAATGAGTAAATACGCCACTTCTTCAAACGTAGCGTATTTCGCCAGTTCTATAATGTCGTAGCCCCGATAATGCAGATCGTTGCCAGTATGGCCGACCGTACAAATGGCTGTAGAGCCAGCATTAACGCCAGCTAGAGCGACGCCCTTTTTCTTTTTTGGTTCTATTGTAGTTGTTTCCATGACTACTTTTCCCCTTTAAATAATGCGTCCAATTTTTGCTCATACGCGTGATAACCCAAATGCTCGTAAAGCTCCATGCGGGTTTGCATCAGGTCGACCACGTTTTTTTGTGTGCCCTCAGCGCGCATCGTTTCATATACTGTTAGGGCGGCTTTATTCATGGCGCGAAAAGCTGAAAGTGGGTATAACACCATGCTTACGTCGGCTGTTGCTAGCTCAGTAACTGTAAATAATGGTGTTGAGCCAAACTCCGTAATATTAGCCAACACAGGTACTTTTACCGCATCTACAAATTGCTTGTACATACTCAGCTCGGTCATTGCTTCTGGGAATATCATATCTGCACCTGCCTCTACGCAAGCACAGGCGCGGTCCATAGCAGATTGCAAGCCTTCAACGGCTAATGCATCGGTACGCGCCATAATCACAAAATCAGTGTCGATTCTGGCATCCACTGCCGCTTTAATACGGTCAACCATTTCAGCTTGGCTCACAACCGCTTTGTTGGGGCGGTGACCGCAGCGTTTCGCAGAAACCTGGTCTTCGATATGCACGGCTGCTGCACCTGCTTTTGCCACGCTTTTAACCGAGCGAGCGATATTAAATGCGCCGCCCCAGCCTGTATCAATATCCACTAGGAGTGGCGTATCAACAGCATCCGTAATACGCCGCACATCAATCAATACATCTTCAAGTGTCGAAATGCCTAAATCAGGCAAACCCAGCGAGCCAGCGGCCACGCCACCACCAGAAAGATATAAGGCCTTAAAGCCAGTTTGTGTTGCCAACATGGCGTGGTAAGCGTTAATCGCACCAATGATTTGTAGTGGCTTTTCTGCGGCAATCGCTGCACGAAAACGTGCGCCTGCGGATATTAATTGAGTCATAAATTGATAGCCTAGCTAAATGCTTTATTTAAAGAAAGCTTGGTTCGCGTCATCAGAAATCGGCACATTGGTGAGTTTTGCTTTTTGTAAAATCTCCCAAAAATAGCGATAGGTTGCTCTATCATGCAACTCCCCTGCGTATTGAATCGGCCCCCAGTCAGCTGCTTGCGCGGCTAAAAGAATATTGGCTGCATCAATAACCTCATCAAAATTTGGTTTCATCGCATCAACAATCGCCTGAATTTGCGTGGGATAAATACTCCACATACGCATAAAACCAAATTCGTTGCGCGCGCGATGTGCATCACTTTGGGTGGTTTCTACATTTTTTAAATCTAGTGTTACGTTGTGCGCAGGCACTACACCGTTTGCTAGAGCAGCAGAAACGACTTCAGCTTTGGCGCGGGCAAGCAATCGGTGCTCAAACTGGCCTGGGCTACGCATTGCGCTGGCGGGAATCGCACCATGATGGGCGCTGACAAAATCCATTAAACCAAAATCCAGCACTTGCACCCATGGCAATTTGGCGATTTCATGCACTTGATTTAACGCGCCGTGCGTTTCGATTAAAATATGCACTGGAATTACACGCTCAACACCATTGAAAGTGGCCGTTTTTTGTATATAAGCAACCATTTCGCGGGCTTGGGCGATGTCGGTACATTTTGGAATGGTGATATACCTCAATACTTTACCCGCACCTGCCACCAAAATATCAATATCAAGCTTCCACGCTGGGTGTGTGTAATCGTGAATGCGCGCGCCAGCCATTTTATGCACATTGGCATCGCTATTGAGTACGCGCACAATCATCTCAGCATGGTCACGCTCTTGACCACTAGCCGCGCCATCTTCACAATCGCAAGTAATATCAAACACCGCGCCAATGCTATCTTGCAGGCCAAGTGCTTTTAAGATTAATTTTTCGCTACCTGCAAAATGCTCACATGCAGGGATTAATGGAAACGGTTTTTCGCCACCGAATAATGCATCATTTGGATGTACCATCACTAACCTTTTCTGCGTGGCATGGCCACGGTGTAATCACAATCTAGCACCACATTAGGGTGATAACCAGCTTCTGTTTTAAACTCACCAATCTCGGTTGGCGACATGTTTTTAATACCAACCATCCGTAATCTTAAAGCGCCCAAGTCTTGGTTTGGTAAACTCCAAACATCCAAAACTTCAGTTGCACAATAAATCGTATCGCCCGCAAACGTAGGGTTAGCGTGCGTTCCAGCGTTAATCGCTAAGATTGAAAGTGCATTTTCTAAACCTTCAAAACTTAAACTGCGGCACATCGAAATTACCACGCCGCCATACACCAAGCGCTGGCCAAAGCTTGAAGCGCGCATCATATGGTCATCAAAATGAAGCCGTGCATTATTTTGGTAAAGCCGCGTTGCCATGGTATGGTCAGCTGGGTTAATGGTCATGCCTGCAGCATGGTTAATGCGCTCGCCAACTTGATAATCTTCAAAAAAGTACTGGCCGCCACTGTTTTTTGTATAAAGCGCTTTCGCATCAAAGTTTTTAGCAGAAAAAGTGCTTGGAATATTCAAATTTTCAGGCGTAACAAAATTCGGTAAGTTTGGAATTACCGTTGCGGGCGCTGGCGTGTCGAGATTATTTTTATGCACCATTACCCAACGCACCCAGCTTAGTACTGGCTCATTACGCTGATTAATTGATGTGGAGCGCACCCATACCACACCGTTTTTACTGTTAGAGTTTTGTTTTAAACCAATGACTTGGCTGCTGGTGCTAAGCGTATCACCCATAAAAACTGGCTGCAAAAAGCGCACATCGGCATAGCCTAAATTGGCTACTGCATTGACTGAAATATCTGGCACGGTTTTGCCAAAGGCGATATGAAAAGCCAACAAATCATCCACTGGCGTAGCTTTGTAGCCCAAACTTTGCGCAAAAGGCTCGCTACAATGTAATGGATTCCGCGAGCCATAAAGTGCAATATACAAGGCACAATCGCCCGCCGTAATGGTGCGTGGTGTGGCGTGCTGAATCACTTCATTTAAGTTGAAGTCTTCGAAAAATCGTCCTGCATTAATTTTGGTTGAAATAGTCATTGTTATATAAACTCTTCTTCTAGCTCTGCAATCATGTCATGCAGTTTTAATAAGCGTTGCGCCGCTTTTACATGGTGATGCTCGACCAATTTATCGTTAACTACTACCGTACCAAGCCCGTTTTCATTAGCTTCTTTTAAGGCTTGAATAATAGTGCGTGCGTCTTTTACCTCACTTGATTTTGGCGTGTAAGCGTCGTTGCTATACGCGATTTGCGCTGGGTGCACCAAAGTTTTACCGTCAAAGCCCATATCGCGCCCTAAACGGCAGGCGTATTCAAACGAATGCATGTTTTTAAAGTCACTGGTAATACCATCCACCACGCACCGTCCATAAGCGCGTGCAGCTAAAATCACCATTGATAGTGCGGTTAAAATCGCGCTTTGCTCGTGCGTAACGCGTGCGTGAAGTTGTGAGGTCAAATCAGATGTCGCCATCATCATGCATACAATGCGGTCGCTAGCGGCCGCGATTTCTTTAGCGTTAAGCACAGCAATTGGGCTTTCTATCATCACCATAATCGGCATGTGACTACCGCCTGCTTCATCTAACAGTTTGAGCGCGGTATGCACATGCTCGGCCGATTCCATATTGGGAAACAAAATCGCATCTGCACCAATATTGGCAACCGCTTTAATATCATCATGCCCCCAAATAGAGTCGAGGTTATTCACGCGTAAAATTACCTCGCGCGAGCCGTAACCGCCTTGTTTAACAGCGGCTACAACATTGTTGCGAGATTCGATTTTTGACGCGACTAAAATAGGATCGCCTAAATCGAGAATCACTGCATCTGCAGGCAGTGTACGGGCTCTATCTAAATAGTGCTGGTTGCAACCAGGTACGTATAGGGCAGAGCGGCGAGGACGAAAGCAATGTTCCATATAATAGTTTTTCTATTGAATGAACTGATTATATAGACAGCTTTCAATAAGTGTCAACAAATATCTTATATCTTATATAAGATAAGTCTTATATAAGATATAAATTACTAGACTATTTTTTAAGGATATGTTTTAATTTAGTTTCATATTATTTATCACGCAACTCAACAAGATTATGATAGATAAAAGCAATGCACCGAATTACAGGCCGCTATACGACCAAATTAAAGTACTGCTTACGCAGAGCTTAATTGGTGGTGAATGGCGTCCGGGCGAGATGATTCCTAGTGAAATTGATTTGGCAGGGCGCTTTAAGGTTAGCCAAGGCACGGTACGCAAAGCCATTGATAGCTTGGCGGGCGAAAATATTTTAATACGCCGCCAAGGCAAAGGTACTTTTGTCGCAACGCATAATGAAGAAGGTATTAAGCTGCGCTTTTTACGACTGACAGCCGCAAATGGTCAAAAAGAAGTGCTACAAAATGAGCTTATATCTTGCAACAAATCTAAGGCCGATGCACATTTCGCCAAAATTTTAGAGTTAAAAGCTAGCGCAGCTTTAATTGAGGTGAAGCGTTTGCTTACCTTTTCAGGCCGCCCGCTTATTTATGATCATGTGGTTATTCCAGCAGCGCCTTTTAAAGGTTTAAATAGCACTCGCATAGAAGAAAATCAGGGCTCACTCTATAGCATGTACGAAACCGAGTACGGTATTCGTATGATTCGCGCTGAAGAGCGATTAACCGCAGTGGCTGCCAATGCTGAGGTTGCAGAAGTACTTGGGTTGAAGCTTGGTGCGCCTTTGTTAAGTATTGAGCGTGTGTCTTACACCTATGGCGATAAGCCAATGGAATGGCGATTGGGTCTTTGCCTCACCGATGATCACCACTACATGTCCGAACTTGAATAATGCTAACAATTCTTCATTCGCGTTGTTGGATTGCGCTTGTCGTGCCATGTGCACTGCCTGCGCTTATCCGCCTAGCGACTGAAGTTTCTTAGCATTATTTGAATAAGCAATATCGAGAAAATATTATGGATGACTTAAAAAAACGTGCACTTGATTATCACCAATTTCCAAAACCTGGAAAATTGAGTGTGGATTCATCTAAGCCATGTGCCACACAAGATGATTTATCGCTAGCTTACACACCAGGCGTGGCAGAGCCCGTACGCGAAATTAATGCCGACCCAGCAAACGCTTATAAATACACTAATAAGGGTAATTTGGTTGCCGTTATTACCGATGGAACGGCTGTTTTAGGTTTGGGCAATATGGGTGCGCTGGCCAGCAAACCAGTGATGGAAGGTAAAGCGGTGCTGTTTAAACGCTTTGCAGGCATTGATGTGTTTGATATTGAAATTAACGCTAGTTCGCCTGACGAATTTATTCAAACCGTAGTCAATATCGCGCCGACTTTTGGCGGTATTAACTTAGAAGACATCGCCGCACCACATTGTTTTTATATCGAAAACGAGCTTAAAAAACGCCTTGATATTCCTGTGTTTCATGACGATCAACATGGCACTGCGGTTATTGTAGCCGCCGCATTATTAAACGCATTAGAGCTGCAAGGCAAAACGCTACCGACTGCAAAAATCGTATTTTTAGGCGCAGGTGCGGCGGGTTGCTCATGTGCTAAGTTGTTGAAGTTGATGGGCGCAACCAATATCACGATGGTAGACAGAACAGGTATTTTAGATACTAATCGTACCGATTTGCATGACAACAATCGCGAGCTTGCAGTAACGCCAAGTAATGCAAAACAGCTTGCTGATGTGATGCCAAACGCCGACGTATTTATCGGCGTGTCGGCCAAAAACGCGCTGGACGCAGCATTAATAAATGGCATGGCGAAAAACCCAATTATTTTTGCGCTAGCGAATCCAGATCCTGAAGTTTTACCAAGTTTGGCGCATGCAGTACGTGGTGATATTTTAATGGCCACAGGTCGTAGCGACTTCCCTAATCAAGTCAATAATGCTTTATGTTTTCCCTATCTTTTCCGCGGCGCGCTAGATGCAAAAGCCACGCAAATAACGGAAAAAATGAAAATAGCTGCGGCGATGGCGCTAAGTGAATTGGCGCGCGAACCAGTGCCAGTCGAGGTTTTAGCTGCTTACAACTTAAAAGAATTAAAGTTTGGTAAAGAATACATTATCCCTAAACCGTTCGATGCGCGTTTGTTGGCGCGGGTTTCAGGCGCAGTAGCAAAAGCAGCAAACGAATAAACATATCATTTAAAATCATGCAAAAATCTGTGAACAAAAGGCTAGTGAATCGGCCAAAAAATCTAAACTTATTCACCATTAAACTACCCATTAATGCGGTAGTTTCTATTTTGCATCGCGTTTCTGGTATTGGTTTGTTTTTATCTATCCCATTGATTTTATTGGCCTTGCAATATTTAGTGCGCTCTGAAGCTGACTTCATCATTCTTATAAGCTGGTTAAATACATGGTTTGTAAAACTGGTTTTAATTGGGCTAGCTTGGGCGTTTTTTCACCATTTTTTTGCAGGTATTCGTCACTTATTGCAAGATATTCATTGGATGACATCGCTGAATAACGCCCGACTTTCTAGCCGCATTTTGTTGTGGTTGGTGGGTATTGCAACCATCATTTTCGCTTTTGTTATTTGGTAGTTCGCTATGCTGATTCAGTTACTTACTAAACAATATCCTGGCATGCGTTTGTGGTTATCACAACGTCTAACCGCGCTGATGATGGCGTTTTATATCATTGCGCTGATTATTTTATTGCTCATTACTCAACCTGCAGGTTTTACCGCTTGGCATGCTTTTATATCGCCAGTTTGGTTTAGGCTGGCAACTTTAGTGTTTTTTATGTGCCTATTTATTCACGCATGGCTGGGCGTAGCGGATGTGTTACAGGATTATGTGTTTAACAAAACGCTGCGTGCCACTATGCAAATAGGTGTAGATGCCTTGTTAATTGCTTACCTATTTTGGTTAATGTTTATATTGTGGAATATTTAAAGAATGACATCATCAACTAATCTTCAAAAACATCAATATGATGCAGTCATTATTGGTGGTGGCGGCGCAGGTTTGCGCGCGGCGCTGCAGTTGGCCGAGAGCGGCGTAAAGGTTGCAGTTTTATCTAAAGTATTTCCAACCCGCTCGCACACAGTGGCAGCGCAAGGCGGCATTGCGGCGGCGCTAGGTAACGTGGCCGAGGATAAATGGCTGTGGCATATGTACGACACCATCAAAGGCAGCGACTTTTTGGGCGACCAAGACGCCATTGAGTATATGTGCAAAAACGCTGCCAAAGCGATTATCGAGCTGGAACATTTTGGTATGCCATTTGACCGTTTAGAAAGCGGAAAAATCTATCAACGCCCATTTGGCGGTATGACGCAAAATTTTGGCGAAAAACCTATTTCACGCACCTGCGCGGTGGCAGACCGTACCGGCCACGCCATGTTGCACACGCTGTATCAGCGTAATATTCGCGCCAATACACAGTTCTTAATTGAATGGTTTGCGCTTGATTTAATTCGCGATGCTGATGGCGATGTTTTAGGCGTGATTGCGCTAGAGATTGAAACGGGCGAAATTCATATTATTCAAGCCAAAACTACCTTACTAGCTACAGGCGGTGCGGGGCGTATATTTAAAGCTAGCACCAATGCATTCATCAATACGGGTGATGGGCTAGGCATGGCCGCGCGTGCTGGTTTGCCACTGCAAGATATGGAGTTTTGGCAATTCCACCCAACGGGTATTCAACACGTTGGCGTGCTGATTACCGAAGGCGTACGTGGCGAAGGCGGCTATTTGGTGAATAGTGAGGGTGAGCGCTTTATGGAGCGTTATGCGCCACACGCCAAAGATTTAGCCAGCAGAGATGTGATTTCGCGTGCTTGTGCGACTGAGATTAAAGCAGGCCGCGGTGTTGGTAAAAACAAAGATGCAGTGTATTTAAAGCTCGATCATTTAGGTGAGGAGCGCATCAACAAAAGCCTGCCAGGTATTCGCGAAATCGCTAAAACTTTTGCCAATGTAGACCCAATCAAAGACCCGATCCCAATCGTGCCAACCTGCCATTATATGATGGGGGGCATACCCACCAACATTGATGGGCAAGTAGTGCTAGAAGGTAACAAAGTGGTGAACGGCTTATATGCTGTGGGCGAATGTGCTTGCGTTTCGGTGCATGGGGCTAATAGGCTGGGTTCAAACTCCTTATTAGATTTAGTGGTATTTGGCAAAGCGGCAGGTGACCACATGACGGCTGCTATCAAGCAAAATAATACCCATAAAACTTTGCCACAAAATGCGGCTGATGCTACCTTGGCGCGCATTAATCGCTTAGCGCCTAATAATAAAAACACAAGCTCAACTGGTGAAAACGTGGCTGAAGTAGGTGATGCGATTCGTGACACCATGCAAAATCATTGCGGCGTATTTAGGTTTCCCGATGATTTGGCTAAAGGCGTTAGCGAAATTGATAAAGTTGCCAAGCGCGTTAAAAATATCACTATTAAAGACAAAAGCCTAGTGTTTAACACTGCGCGAGTAGAGGCGCTTGAGTTGGATAATTTGATTGAAGTGGCCGTGGCGACCATGCATTCTGCCAATGCGCGTACTGAAAGTCGCGGCGCACATGCGCGAGAAGACTTTGCCGAACGCGATGATGCAAAATGGTTAAAACATTCACTTTTTTATAAAGAATATAATCGCTTAGCATATAAGCCAGTGAACTTAAAACCACAAACTGTTGAATCGTTCGAGCCAAAGGCTCGTGTATATTAGTGCCAAAGGCTCGCGTTTATTAATAGGATTATACCAATGTCAAATCACGTTAAATTTCAAATTTATCGCTTTAATCCAGATGTGGACAAAAAGCCTTACATGCAAGATTACAGCATCGACCTGGCTGAAGAAGACAATATGTTGCTTGATGGCTTGATACGCCTAAAAGAGCTAGATGATACGCTCACCATGCGAAAATCGTGCCGCGAAGGCGTTTGCGGATCAGATTCAATGAATATCAACGGTAAAAATGGCTTGGCTTGCATTACCAAAATTGCCGATTTAGAACAGCCAATCGTGCTGCGCCCAATGCCAGGCTTGCCAGTGATTCGCGATTTAGTAGTGGATATGACGCAGTTTTTTGATGCGTATAACTCAGTTAAACCGTATTTGGTGAATAACGACCCATTGCCCGAAACCGAGCGCCTGCAAAGCCCAGAAGACCGTGCCAAACTTGATGGTATGTATGAGTGCATTTTGTGTGGTGCATGTACCACCTCATGCCCAAGTTTTTGGTGGAATCCTGACAAGTTTGTCGGCCCTGCTGGGTTGATGCAAGCCAATCGCTTCATTATGGATAGTCGTGATCAAGCAACTGAGGAAAGATTAGAGAATTTAGAAGATCCGTATCGCTTGTATCGCTGCCATAACATCATGAATTGCGTTGAAGTTTGCCCTAAAAAGCTTAACCCCAATGCGGC
>JANXWL010000050.1 GCA_025351225.1 Methylotenera sp.
ACCCAACCAATATCGTCTTGAATGGCGTGCAATAAAGGCAGCAAGCCGCCTGGCATGTGTTTATACAGCGCGATATGCGCGTCTATTCTGATTAATTCTTGTTCTGTTAATGCCATTGCCACAAAAGTCTCCGCACATACTTATTATCATCAATACCACTTAAAATATGATAACCTTAATTGCGCATTTTTTAAAGGCAAAAAGTGCATCAAATATACGCTTGTGACAAGTTTGTACGGGGATAATTCACACGACATTAATGCAAGCTACAGAAATACTTAAGCGGTTTTACACTTAGCTCATGCCCTAACTTGTGATTAAACTGGTGATAAAAACACTCTAACATTACGTGGCGTGACAAAAACGCGTTCGCCTTGACTAATATTCAGTTCGCGGAAGCGCTCTTGCGTTAGTTCGGCTTGAATAGGTTCTGCTTCTAAAGACTCAGCTCCAACCAGTCCATTGCTCAGGCGTTGCAACTCTAACCTTACTAAGGGGCCTATCGCGTGAATGTAGCTAACATGCGCTTCAAACGATTGCTCACCATTACGCTCTTTATGAACCTCAATATCATGCGGTCGCACATAAGCTAAAGCGGCACTATTTTGTGTTGCATGATGATCATTAAGCTTTACGTCAATGCCATCAATTTTTGCTTCGCTCTCGTGAATATGCCCATTAAACGGATTTACATTAAACTGGTTAACATTACCTAAAAATTGATACACAAACGGTGAAACAGGATGATCATAAACGGCCTGCGGACTGCCAATTTGCTCAATATTGCCTTTGTTAATGACCACTATTCTGTCAGCAACTTCAAGCGCCTCTTCTTGATCGTGCGTGACAAAAATACTGGTGATATGCAACTCATCATGCAAACGGCGTAACCAACGGCGTAGTTCTTTACGCACTTTTGCATCTAGCGCACCAAAAGGCTCATCCAGCAGCAACACCTTTGGCTCTACCGCAAGCGCGCGCGCCAAGGCAATACGTTGCCGCTGCCCGCCCGATAATTGTGGGGGATAGCGGTCGGCTAACCAATCCAGTTGTACTAAATTTAATAGCTCATGTACACGGCGTTTAATTTCGGCATCGGTTGGCCGTGTTTTTTTCGGGCGCACGCGCAAACCAAAAGCCACATTTTCAAATACGGTCATGTGGCGAAATAATGCGTAATGCTGAAATACAAAACCGACTTCACGCTCGCGCACTTGGCGCGCCGTGGCATCATTGCCATGAAAATGAATGCTGCCAGAATCTGGCGTTTCTAGGCCAGCGATGATGCGCAGCAAGGTGGTTTTTCCACAGCCAGATGGGCCTAACAAGGCAACAAGTTCGCCACTTGGCACATCTAAACTTACATCATTTAACGCACTAAAACTGCCAAAGTTTTTTCTTATATTGCGTATTTCTATACTCATTTTCACGTTCCTAAAATATATGCCCAGTTTAATTTTAAAGATGCCTGTTGACTAAGTTTGTTCATTACGCCAGCTCATTAAAGCGTGCATCGCGCGCGGCTTTCCATTCCACAAAGCTTTTCAGAACCAAGGTAAGTAGTGCCAGCAATGCCAATAAAGACGCCACTGCAAACGCTGCGGCATAGTTGTACTCGTTGTATAAAATTTCTACATGCAGTGGCAAGGTATTGGTTAAACCGCGAATGTGACCAGACACCACAGAAACCGCGCCAAATTCGCCCATGGCGCGCGCATTGGTTAAAATTACGCCATACAACAAACCCCATTTCACATTGGGCAAGGTAATGCGCCACAAAATCTGCCAGCCAGTCGCACCAAGCACTAAACCTGCTTCTTCCTCATCTTTGCCCTGTGCTTGCATCAACGGAATGAGTTCGCGCGCAACAAACGGAAAAGTGACAAAAACGGTGGCTAATACAATGCCTGGAATGGCAAATATCACTTTAATATCGTGATCTAATAAAGTTGAACCAAACCAGCCTTGCAGGCCAAAAATCAACACATAAATTAAACCTGCAATCACCGGGGAAACGGCAAATGGCAAATCGATTAAAGTAATTAATATACTTTTACCTCTAAACTCAAATTTTGCAATTGCCCAAGCAGCAGCTATGCCAAAAACTAAATTAAGTGGCACTGCAATTAGCGCCGCAATAAAGGTCAGCTTGATGGATGACAGTGCATCTGGCTCTGTAATTGCAGCTAAATACACAGCAAAACCTTTACGTAGCGCCTCAGTAAACACCGCGGCTAATGGCACAATCAAAAATAAACTTAAAAACCCCAATACCATAGCAATCAGCAACCAGCGTATTAAAAACGGTTCTGATGTGGCGCGACTACGAGCGACCTTAGTTTGATAAGTGTTATATTGTGATGACGGTATTGCCGTAGCGATAGATGGACTTATTGACATGAATTATTCCTATTTTTACCTAATTATTATTGACTCAGCTATTATTTATTCAGTTATTAAGATTAAAAATTTATCGTAAAAAAATTACCGCGAAATAGTTGCTCTGCGACTTACCCACCACTGCAAACAATTAATCGCAAACAGCAGTAAAAATGAAATCACCAACATCACTACCGCAATTGCTGTGGCACTAGCGTATTCATATTGCTCTAGCTTGGTAATAATAATCAGCGGCGTAATTTCTGACACCATCGGTACGTTGCCCGCAATAAAAATCACCGACCCATATTCGCCAATTGCGCGGGCAAAAGCCAACGCAAAACCTGTTAATAAGGCTGGCCAAATGGCTGGTAATATAATCTTTACAAAAGTTTGCCAACGATTTGCCCCCAAACTGGCTGCGGCTTCTTCAGTTTCTGCTTCTAAATCTTGCAACACGGGTTGCACGGTGCGCACCACAAATGGCAAGCCAATAAACGTGAGTGCGACGATAATACCAAGTGGTGTAAAGGCCACTTTGATGCCGTATGATTCTAAAAAACTGCCAATCCAGCCATTGCTGGCGTACACAGCAGTTAGCGCAATGCCTGCCACAGCGGTGGGTAAGGCAAAAGGTAAATCGACCAATGCATCAATTATTTTTTTACCAGGAAATGTATAGCGCACTAGCACCCATGCGGTAGTCAAGCCAAATACCGCATTAATTAATGCGCCTATTAGCGATGCGCCAAAGGTTAATTTATACGATGCGACTACTCTAGGCGCACTCACCACAGCCCAAAAATCATGCAAACTTAACTCGGTAGTTTTAATAAATGCTGCCGATAGAGGAATAAGCACAATTAAGCTTAGGTATAACAGCGTATACCCGAGGGATAAGTTAAACCCCGGCAATATGTTGTTTGTTTTTACACTTTTTTTCATCAAAATTTTCTATTTTGCGGCAGACTTATGTTGCAAATACATTCGGTCTGCTGCATTTTTTATCTCGTTATAGTTTTGCAATCGAAACATCAGTCGCTTTTACCAGCGCCAATACTTCAGAACCTATATCCAATGCCAGCTCTTTGATTGATCGCGTAGTAATGACCGACGTCACGATACCAGATGAGGTTTCAACTTCTACTTCTGAGACAACATCGCCCCAAACGATTGCTTTTATTCTGCCACGCAATTGATTACGCACATTCACTGCTAATAAAGCCATTACGGTTTCTCCTTTAGTATGGTTGGGCGTTAAGCCCAATAAATTGGTATTACTTACATATTGAATGACTCGCATATTGCTCACTCATTTCAAATAAATCTGGTCAAAAATGCCACCGTCAGAGAAATGTGTTTTCTGCGCTTTTGTCCAACCGCCAAACACGTCATCAATGGTAAATAAATCGACTTTGGCATACTGGCTTTCATGCTTTTTTAACACAGCTGCGTTACGTGGGCGGTAAAAGTTTTTTGCGATGATTTCTTGGCCTTCATCGCTGTAAAGGTAATTAAGATAAGCCTCTGCCACTTTTTCAGTGCCATGTTTCTTCGCAAATTTATCTACAATCGTCACAGGCGGCTCTGCCAAAATAGATACTGGCGGCACCACCACTTCAAACTTTCCTGCATCTTCTTTTAAAGCTAAATAAGCTTCGTTTTCCCAGCCTACCAGCACATCACCAATGCCACGCTCTACAAATGTAGTCGTCGCGCCACGTGCACCAGAATCTAATACCGCTGCATTTTTATAAAACTTAGTAATGTATTCTTTAGCTTTTGCATCACTACCGCCTGGTGCTTTAAGCGCTTGGCCATACGCTGCAAGGTATGTCCAACGCGCGCCGCCAGATGTTTTTGGGTTGGCAGGCACAATGCCGATGCCGGGTTTAACCAAATCATCCCAAGTGTTAAGGTGCTTAGGGTTGCCTTTTCGCACCAAAAAAACAATGGTGGACGTATAAGGTGTGCTGTTATTTGGCAGACGCGTTTGCCAGTTTTTAGGAATTAGATTGGCTTTTTCAGATAGCTGATCAATATCATATGCCAACGCCAGCGTTGCTACATCGGCTTGCAAGCCATCAATTACTGCACGCGCTTGTTTGCCAGAGCCACCATGCGATTGGTTTACTTTAACCGTATCACCCGTTTTGGCTTGCCAATATTTGCTAAATGCTGCGTTGTAATCCACATATAATTCACGCGTTGGGTCGTAAGATACGTTGAGTAATGTCACCTCTTTGGCTAATGCCGTAATAGGTGCTGCAAGGCCAGTAGTCACCGCCAGCGAGGCGATAGTTAATAGTATTTTTTTCATTGGTAAATCCTTTAAGTTTTTAATGTTTAGTAAGGTGTTTTAGTTATTTTTTAAACAACAATATTCCATTTTTATACCCCTTAAATTAATTTACTAAATTGATTTCCTTGGCTCAATAATTGAGCGAAGGGAGTCGTTATATTTTTATTAGAAAGCGAGTTGTAATCTACCAATCAACGAGCGCTCATCTGGACGGTCTTTAACTTGGTTTCCACTTGCGGTATAGGTTAAGCCCGTACCAGAACCACCATCAAATGAGGTTTGTTCATAGTTCAACACTATTTTTGCATTGGAATTTAAGTACCAGTTAACGCCTGCAGTCCAAGAGCTTGCTTTTTTCGCACTTAAAGTGGGATCAGCAAATGAGTCTGTCGCTACTGCGGCACCTGCACCACCAGTTTGGTTGGCAAATACGCCGTTGGCATTTTTAAATGTATCATCATCTACATTAAGCTCGCTGTAACGCAGTGCAAGCTCCCATGCGCCCCAATTGCCACTATCTAAATCAAAGTCATTTTTAGGTTTAATACTTTTAAATGAAGCATCCTCGCCTGTAATCAGGTAAGTAGCAGCGATTTGCCAAGCATCGTTATTAAGCGTTTTATGCGTTCCAGCAACTTTGGCTGAGTCAGTCCCTACACCACCTACGACTGGTGAACCACCAGAAGCTAGGCTCACACCTTGAGAAACATTGGCATATTCAGCTAACAAACCAAATGGGCCGTTATAATAGTAGGCTTGCGGTGTAATACGTAGCCGTTTGCCATCTGCAATTGCACTTGAGCTATATCTAAAAAATGTATTTTGACCGTTGGTAACATAGCTTGGTAAACCATTGCGTGTTGCATCCGCCGCAGAAGTATCGGTAAAGTTAAGGTTTTTTTCTGCAGTGCTATCGATATAGGTAGCGGCAATACCAAAACCTAAGCCTGAAAAAGCGGATACATCATCTTTAAATGGGGTGGTGAACAAGCGTGCTGTCACTTCTTTATTGTCGTTAAAAGCATTGCCCGTGCTAGCGTTTCCACCATCGACTACGCCGTTGTTAATACCGAAGGCGTAATTTAATTTGTCTCCTAACACATCACCATATACAGAAATACCCTGGTCACGATTAGGCAGGATATTGTTTGAAACATAACTTCTCTCGATAAACTTAAAGTCGCCACCACCTTGCAAGCGCTCCAAACCCACAAACGGCTTATATTTACCAACGCGCACTTTAAAAGCAGGATTTAAGCGAGCATCTGCATATGCATCAACCACTGATGCACTACCACCCGCAAATTCTTCTTGGAAGCGAAAATCATATTTGCCAAACAAAGTACCTTGAATATTTGGACGTAAGCGACGTGCTAACCAAGTGTCATTGGCATCATGAAAACCCTCTGCATTTAAGTCGCCAGCCCGTTGATCTGAACGATTGCGAACATCATTAGCACCCTGATCAAAACTGCGATAATCATATTGAATTAATCCACCGAATTTGATGGAATTTTTGCCATCGGCAGATTCAATGCCAAACCCTTTTTCACTCGCTTTAACAACAGGCGTTACTTTCTTAGCAGCCACGTTTTCCTCTTCTGTTATTTCACCCTTACGTGCCAGCACTTTTACCTGCTGGCTCAACTCTTGTACTAGGCCGCGCAGCTCTTCAAGCTCTGCGCTATCGTTGGCAAAAGCATTATTTGAGCTGATAAAGCCTGCTAAAATTAAAGCGGTTGATAATGGTTTATGGTTCATGATTCAGCCTTTCGTTACGCATGTTGTTTTGAAGAATGTGCGCACTTTAGCAAGGCTTATAAATAATTAAAAAGACTTTGTAACTATATTGTTATTCTTTTTAATTATATTAAAGCCAATTTTGATTGCGTGTTGTGATTGTGTATTGGGTGCATAAGACTTAAAATCAAAGCATGCAAGTAAACTCAAATCCGCCAACAAATCTACCAGCCAAATTGGTTGACCAATTTGGTCGTACGGTCGATTACATTCGCCTATCAATTACGGATCGTTGCGATTTTCGTTGCGTGTATTGCATGAGTGAAGACATGACCTTTTTGCCCCGTGATGAGGTCTTGAGCCTAGAAGAATGCGCAAGACTGGTAAAAGTATTTGTGGGTTTAGGCGTAAGCAAAGTACGCATTACTGGTGGCGAGCCGCTGGTGCGCAAAAACGCACTATGGTTATTTGAAGAAGTTGGTAGCTTGCAAGGCTTAAGCGAGTTAGTGCTTACTACCAACGGCAGCCAGTTGGAAAGACAAGCAGCAGCGCTCAAAAAAGCGGGTGTCAAACGTATTAATATTTCTATCGACAGCTTAAAGCCAGAACGCTTTAAAAAAATTACCAGAACAGGCAAACTCGAGCAAGTATTAGCAGGC
>JANXWL010000053.1 GCA_025351225.1 Methylotenera sp.
CTTGCCCATGTGGCTCGGGCAAAAAATTCAAGCAATGTCACGGCGCATTATCTTAGCCTAAGAATCTTAAAGTAAGCGTATGTTTGAAGAGCCAGTAGTCGAATCACCTTGCATCAATGTGTGTAGCATGAACGCAGCCACTGGTTATTGCCACGGCTGTTATCGCACCATTGAAGAAATTCAAGGCTGGTGGGATTACACTTTTGAGCAAAAAGCCGATGTGCTAAAAAAAACTTGGGCGCGCCAAGAAGCTATGTTTGACTGAGCCATCGGGCAGTATTGCAGACAATATTTTATAAACCAGTTTTGTAAAATACGCTAAAATAGCTGCATGAATAAGCTATTTTTTGCTTTATTTAGTCTATTTCACAATCACTTCGCTTTGTCTGCCACTGTATATAGCCGTTGGCAGGCGGGTGTAAGCGACCCAACCTTGTTTGGCTGGCTTACGGTTCTGGTTTATTTTGCAGCCGCAGCGCGCTGCATCACAAAATCAAAAGAGTCCAAATTTTTTGGTGGTAATTATCGATTTTGGCTTTATTTGGCCGTCCTATTATTATTGCTAGGCATTAATAAGCAGTTAGATTTGCACAGTTGGTTTGCTGAAATAATGCGTGATAGGGCGCAGGCCTATGGTTGGTACAAGTATAGACATTCAGTGTTGGTTAGCCTTGTCAGTTTATTGGGTTTTGGCATTATATCTAGCATAATAAGCTTTCGCTTATATCTAGCAAACTCATGGCGTAATTACAAAGTTACTTGGGCAGGCATCATTGTATTGCTAATGCTTGTTTTAATTCAAACGTCATCTAGCATCTATGCCGATGCCCTAATAAAACAGCGCGGATTTGGTTTTAGTACATTTGGCTTTAGTGCATTTGGCTTTAGTACATTTGGTTTTAGTATAAGTGCCATCATAGAAATTAGTGCGCTAATATTGATTATAATAGGTACCTATTTCAACAAAAATAAGTTCAATCCGCTTACTGAGGCAATCACTTTAACGATAAAAGATTACGTTGAAACCTCAGAAGAAGGTAACCCCGTGCAATGCCCGCAGTGCGGCATGCAGCCTTTATCTAAGCCCAAAGATGGTCGCGTGTTCAAATGTCGATCTTGTGGTTTTCATTACTCAGTACGTGTTGTAGATAATCATTAATCCTATGAAAAAATATTTATCAACCTTTGCTGGCATGCTACTGGCGTGTGTATTACATGCTGTGGATGCTGCAACTTTGGTGGGTTGGGCAGATATGCTTATGCACACCTATTCGGAAGGGCCTACTGAGGGCCAATTTAATGGTGGCGGGGAAGTGGCCACTGATAAACAAATTATTCAGGGATTTTCTGCCGTATTAAAATCAGATCAAGACAATCAATTTTATTTTTTAACCGATAACGGATTTGGAGAGAAAGATAATTCAGCCGATGCATTAATAAGACTTTACGAGGTAAATATCGATTTTAATACAGTGATTAAAAAAGATGATTCAGTGGCTGCTAGTCGCTACCTAAATGTGAAAGACCCAGAAAGAAAGTTAAGCTTTAAAATACAGGCAGATTATAGTCATTATTACAATGAAGTTAGCAAGCCTAAAGTAAACAAAGGCATTATTGAAAATAGATGGCTGACAGGCGCAGATATTGACCCAGAATCAGTGCGTATTGATAAAAATGGTAAGCTTTGGCTTGGTGATGAGTTTGGACCGTTTTTAATTAACATAGATGCCTCTGGTAAAGTATTGCGTCAAGAAATACCGCTACCAGATGTCATGTCACCTGATAATCCCAATCGTAATAATCTACCTGCAAATCTACCCTCAACAGGTGGTTTTGAAGGCATGGCAATTAACCCAGCAGGCGATACGCTTTACCCAATGCTGGAAAGCACAGTGCAGGGTGACGCTGAAAAATGTTTAAGAATTTACCAGTTTGATATTAATACAGCGCACTATAGTAAGGAGTTTTATCGTTATCACCTAAATGAGGGCACCAGTATTGGCGACTTCGTAGCAGTCAATGAACATGAGTTTTTGGTGGTAGAACGAAACGCCGCAACAGCAATTAGTGACAAACCTTTTAAGAAAATCTATCTGATTGATATCAATCAAATCGATAATGCGCAGTTTGTGCATAAGCAAGAGTTGGTTGATTTAATGCAGATTCAAGACCCTGATGACTTGAATGAAGATAACCAAAAGACATACGCGTTTGCATACTCACACATCGAAAACTTATTAATCATCGATAAAAATACCTTGTTAATAGCAAACGATAATAATGACATAGGGCGAACCTATTTTATTAAAATTAAGCTGGATAATAGTTTAAGGTTAGCCAATTTTACGCAACCTAACATCAATAAAAATGCTTGGATAAATAACAACATTAAGCCGACTGGGTTTGATTTTGGCGATCATACTTTATTTGGGTGGGCGACAGTTCTGATGTATTTTTTAGCCAGTTTTAGAACAGGCTATCAAGCTAAAATCGCAAACAAAAACAAAGAAAACAGCTACTTTTGGTTGGGGCTAACAGTTTTATTGGTTTTTTTAGGGCTTAACAAACAGCTTGATTTACAAACTAACTTAACAGAGTTGTTGCGCGCCACTTCAAAAGCGCATGGCTGGTACGAGCAGCGCAGAGGTGTGCAACTCTTATTTATATCACTGATGGGCTTGGCTATACCCCTAATGCTCATTTCTTTACGAGTATTCCTATTTAACTCATGGCGACGCTACAAGCTCACTTGGGTGGGTATCGTGTTATTGCTGGTTTTTATATCGGTGCGCGCTGCTTCTTTTCATCATGTTGATTTATTTTTTTATAAGACAATTGGCAATATGCGTTATTATCAGGCCTTAGAGATGCTAGCGATTGGTGTGATAATTTTAGGTACTTTTTATGAAAATAAATCGGTAGAATTAAACCAAAACAACAAGGTAGCCATTAAGGATTTTGTTGAAATTCGGCAAGAAGGCGAATCAATAGTCTGCCCAAAATGCTATAAAAGACCTGCCGCCGAGGCAAAAGATGGACGCACTTTTAAATGCAAATTTTGTAAACATATTTATCAAGTACAGCTTCTTCAGTAACCCCAATTAAAGTACAAAATGTATTCATTTTTAAAACCACTGTTGTTTCAATTCGATGCTGAATATGCGCATGACCTCACACTAAAAAGTTTGATATGGGCTGAAAAGTCAGGCATTTTGAGCTTACATCCGCAAGCACCAGCCTGCGCACCACGCCAAGTAATGGGCTTAACTTTTACTAACCCAGTAGGCTTGGCCGCTGGCTTAGATAAAAATGGCGCGGTGATTGATGGTATGGCTAGGCTTGGATTTGGCTTTATTGAGGTTGGGACTGTGACGCCGCGCCCGCAACCTGGCAACCCCAAGCCACGCTTATTTCGTGTGACCGAAGTGCAGGGTATTATTAACCGTTTTGGCTTTAATAATTTGGGCGTGGATAATTTAATTGAAAATGTAAAAGCCGCCAAATTTAAAGGTCTGACTTCCAATCAAATTCTTGGTATTAATATCGGCAAAAACTTTGATACGCCAAATGAGCGCGCAGTAGATGATTATTTAATTTGTATGCAAAAAGTGTATGAATACTCAAGTTACATTACGGTCAACATTTCTTCGCCTAACACCAAAAATTTACGCGATTTGCAAGAGAAAGAAGCCTTGTCTAGCCTACTTGCTAGCCTTAAGTTAGCGCAAGCAAAATTAGCGCAGAAGCATGGCAAATACGTGCCAGTCACCTTGAAAATAGCGCCTGATTTAGACGAAAGCCAAGTCATTGAAATCGCCAATCTACTCATGCAACACAAAATAGACGGTGTAATCGCTACCAACACCACGCTGGCACGCGAGCCTGTTAAAGGCATGAAAAACGGTGCAGAGATAGGCGGTTTATCGGGTGCACCCGTGAAAAATATTTCCACACTAGTGATTAAGCAGCTCTCAAAACAACTGCAAGGTGCGTTGCCCATTATTGGCGTTGGCGGTATTTTAAGTAGCGCAGATGCGGTAGAAAAAATTGCAGCGGGTGCAAGTTTAGTGCAGGTGTACAGTGGGCTTATTTACGAAGGCCCAGCGTTGGTACACGACATTTGTAAAGTCTTGGGTTAATTCTTTGGTGCTGCCAATCCTTTATTCGTATCGCCGCTGTCCTTATTCGATGCGTGCGCGAATGGCACTAAAATTGGCACAGATAGAAGTGGAAATTCGTGAAATTTCTCTGCGAGATAAGCCAGCGCACATGCTACAAGTTTCACCTAAAGGAACTGTGCCAGTGTTGATATTGGCTGACGGTAGCATGATAGAGGAAAGCCTGGAAATTATGCATTGGGCGTTACAAAAGCATGCCCTGGCAGGTAATATCCATGCGGCTTGCAGGATGTTGATTTTAGAAAATGATAGTAGTTTCAAGCAGGCTTTAGATCGCTATAAATACCCAGAACGTGTCCATCAATACAATCAGCAACAATCTCAACTAGAATATCGTCAGCAAGGTGAATTTTTTTTGCAACAGCTAGAAAACTTGCTGCAGAAAAATACCAATTTGTTTGATGCTACACCCAGCTTTGCCGATATTGCGATATTTCCATTTGTTCGCCAATTTGCAGCTGTGGATAGTGAATGGTTTGAGGGCATGAATGAAAGCCAAGTACCCTATCCAAAATTACACGCTTGGTTAGATTACTGGCTAAATTCAGAATTATTTAAAAGTATTATGACAAAAAACCCGACTTTTATAGATTAGAAGTCGGGTTTTCAACCCCGACTTGCATCGGGTGATTTAAAAAAGCATGATTTGTTTGAAAATTAAAGCTTAAACCGTTTCAGCTTCAGGTCTGGGTATCTCTTGCGCGTTGTCAAACACCAATTTCACTTGATCTTTGTCATCAATATCCACATGCACATTGCCACCATTTGCCAGCTTGCCAAACAATAGCTCATCCGCCAAAGCTTTGCGAATAGTATCTTGAATCAAGCGCGCCATTGGCCGCGCGCCCATTAGCGGGTCAAAACCTTTTTTACCAAGGTATGCTTTAAGCGCATCACTAAAGGTTACTTCGACTTTTTTCTCATGCAATTGATCTTCTAATTGCATTAAGAATTTATCGACCACACGGATGATAATGTCTTGTGATAGTGAAGCAAACGAAACCGTGGCATCTAAACGGTTGCGGAACTCTGGCGAAAATAAGCGTTTAATATCAGCCGCTTCATCGCCAGCCTCTTTCGCGTTGGTAAAGCCAATGCTCGATTTGGCTAAGTTCTCCGCACCTGCGTTCGTCGTCATAATAATGGTGACGTTTCTAAAATCTGCCTTGCGACCATTGTTGTCGGTGAGCGTACCGTGATCCATCACTTGCAACAAAATGTTGAAAATATCGGGATGCGCTTTTTCAATTTCATCCAATAGCAATACGCAATAGGGTTGCTTAGTAATCGCCTCAGTCATCAAGCCGCCTTGCTCAAAGCCCACATAGCCAGGAGGCGCACCGATTAGGCGGCTCACTGCATGTCGTTCCATGTATTCACTCATGTCAAAGCGTACTAGCTCAATGCCCATGATGTAGGCGAGTTGCTTGGCAACTTCGGTTTTACCCACACCAGTAGGTCCGCTAAATAAAAAGCTACCAACCGGTTTATTGTTGCCACCAAGGCCGCTACGCGCCATTTTAACGGCAGTTGTAAGTACTTCGATGGCTTTATCCTGGCCAAATACAACGGCTTTTAAATCGCGCTCTAGCGTTTTAAGTGCGGTGCGATCATCTGTTGAGATATTTTTGGGCGGAATACGCGCAATTTTGGCAACAATGTCTTCAATTTCTTTATTGCCGATAACTTTTTTCTGTTTGTTTTTTGGCAAAATACGTTGCGCTGCGCCCGCTTCATCAATCACGTCAATCGCTTTGTCAGGCAAATGACGGTCATTAATGTATTTGGCTGAAAGTTCTGCTGCTGTAGCAAGTGCACCAGCGCTGTATTTCACGCTGTGATGCTCCTCAAAACGTGATTTTAAGCCTTTTAAAATCTCAATGGTTTCAGCTACGCTGGGCTCAAGCACGTCCACTTTTTGAAAACGGCGTGATAGGGCATGATCTTTTTCGAAAACACCACGGTACTCTTGGTAAGTGGTCGCACCGATGCATTTGAGCGTACCGTTTGAAAGCGCAGGTTTTAGTAAATTAGATGCGTCAAGCGTACCGCCGCTGGCCGCGCCTGCCCCAATTAGTGTGTGAATTTCATCAATAAATAAAATCGCATCTGGTTTTTCGGCAAGCTGTTTCATTACCGCTTTTAAACGAGCCTCAAAATCACCGCGGTATTTAGTGCCAGCCAGCAGCGCGCCCATATCGAGCGAATAGACGGTGGCATTAGCCAATACTTCGGGGATTTCTTTACCCACAATACGGCTGGCTAAACCTTCGGCGATGGCTGTTTTGCCTACGCCAGCTTCACCAACCAATAGCGGGTTATTTTTACGGCGACGGCATAGTGTTTGAATCACGCGCTCTAGCTCTGGCGCACGACCAATCAGCGGATCAATTTTGCCCGCTGCAACTTGTGCATTCAAGTTAAGTGTAAATTGCTCTAAAGCACCAGTGGGCGAACCTTCCGCTTCAGCATCTGTTTCAACGCCTTCAGGTTTCGCATCGCCCTCAGGTATTTTAGCTACACCGTGCGAAATGAAATTCACTACATCTAAACGCGTAATGCCTTGTTGGTGTAAGAAAAACACCGCATGTGAGTCTTTTTCACCATAAATAGCCACCAGCACATTAGCGCCAGTGACTTCTTTTTTGCCCGATGATTGCACATGCAACATAGCCCGCTGAATCACGCGCTGAAAGCCAAGTGTGGGTTGTGTATCGACCTCTTCTTCGCCGCCCACGGTTGGCGTGTGCTCTTCAATATAATGATTAAGCTCGGTACGCAGTACCTCAAATTTGGCACCACAAGCGCGTAATACTTCAGCAGCAGTAGGGTTATCAATCATCGCCAGCAATAAATGCTCAACGGTAATTAGCTCGTGCCGTTTTTGTCGTGCGTCCATAAATGCCATATGGAGGCTTACTTCTAATTCTTGAGCAATCATTTTTTACCTTTAACTTTCTTTCACTGCTTTAACTAAGTTGTTTGCTTTCATTTACCGCCAGCCTTAAGCTGGTTCTACTACACATTGCAAAGGGTGCTGCGCTTCTTTTGCCGCAATTGACACTTGCTGCATCTTGGTTTCCGCGATGTCTTGCGGGTAAACCCCACACACTCCCATTCCCTCTGTATGTACTTTGAGCATAATTTGCGTCGCTTGTTCACGCGTTTTGTTAAAAAAACGTTGAATAGTTTCAACAACAAATTCCATGGGTGTGTAATCGTCGTTTAACAGCAGCACTTTGTACATATCAGGCAGCTTAGGTTTAACTGCGCTGGGTTTAATTGCTGTATCACCAATAGGATTCGTATTTGCCATTTGTTGTTCCGTACTTGTTTGTATTTTGAGCCGAATCGTAAAAATTTCAAGCCCAATGTGAGTAGGGCTTTTAAATTAGCTAAATTTAAGGGAATATTTTGACGCTTTTAACGATTCTGTCTTGGGTTTGGATGATTTCTAGCGTGTGTTCGTTCACTCTGAAGCTGGTACCTGGTTCTGGAATATCTTCAAAATGTTCGATAATCAGCCCGTTTAAGGTGCGCGGGCCTTCTAGTGGCAGCGACAGATTGAGCTTTTTATTCAGGTCGCGCAAGCTGCTGCTTCCATCTACCAGCCAACTACCATCAGCCTCTTGGCGATAGCTTCCCATGCGGCTAGGCGACTGTGTAGTAAAGTCACCGATTACTTCTTCTAAAATGTCTTCTAAAGTAATTAAGCCTTTAAATTCGCCATACTCGTCCACTACCAGTGCGATACGCTCTTGATTTTCTTGAAACTGCTGAATTTGCGTATAAAGCGGTGTACCTGCTGGCACAAAGTACGGATCTTCAATCACTTCGCGCAGGGCTTCTTTGGTTAAATCGCCATCTTGTAGGTGTGCACGCAACTGATTAATTACTTTACGTATATGAATAATGCCGATAATTTCCTCGTTATCGCCTTCCCGCACTGGCAGGCGCGTGTGATGACTGTTAGAGATACGTTGCAAAACATCATCAATCGGCGCATCGAAATCAATCACTTCAACTAAGGTATGTGCGGTCATCACGTCATCGACGGTAATTTTTTCTAAATCAAACAAGTTAAGCAAAATAGTACGATTTTTTTTAGGAATATATTGGCCTGCATCGACCACAATGCTGCGTAACTCCTCGGTAGTGACGGCATGCGCGGCCTCCTCAAAGTTAACCTTAATGCCCAGCAAGCGCACAAAGCCACGCACAAATAAATTCACAAAAGAAACCACAGGATTAAATAGCCACAGCAGCGGATAGAGCAAATAACTACAAATAAAGCCAAGTTTTTCGGCGTGGGCGGCTGCAATAATTTTGGGTGAGATTTCACTAAATACCAAAATGATAAAGGTGAGCACGAGCGAGCCTAAGCCCAATACGTATTCACCTTCGCCAAATAATTGGTGGCTAATTAGCACCTCAAGCGCAGATGAGCCAACAATGCACAACGTATTGCCTAGTAAAATCACGCCAAGTAACTTATCTGTTTTTGCCAATAATACGCTGGCAAGCCTTGCGCCACGGTGGCCTTGCTTTGCTAAATGGCGCATCCGATAACGGTTGAGCGACATCAGGCTGGTTTCAGAGATGGAGAAGAATGCGGTACAGGCAAGCAGCAAAAGTAAAATGCCGACTTGCGCGCTTAAGGAAATGTTTTCCAATGAAAATTAAATCGTTGTTATAGAGTACAAAGTTTACCTGTAACTTGGCTTAATAATCAAGCACTTGTTAAAACGATTATGGTGTAGCTTCAACAGCTTCTTGGTCAGTACTTTTTTTCTCTACGTCGCCAATTAAATTAGCGCGACTCACGCCTAGCCACATGGCGATAGGGCATGCAACCAGAACCGAGGAGTAAATACCAAACAAAATGCCGATGGTAAGTGCTAGCGCAAAGTTGTGTAGCACTTCGCCGCCAAACAGTAACATAGAGCCGACCATGGTTTGTGTCATGGCGTGGGTGATAATAGTGCGTGACATGGTGCGGGTGATGGCATTGTCAATCACTTGCACCACGCTAGCTTTACGCATTTTTCTAAAGTTTTCGCGTACTCGGTCAAATACCACCACGGATTCATTCACAGAATAACCCAATACCGCCAAAATCGCGGCGAGTACGGTTAAGTTAAACTCCCATTGAAAGAAAGCAAAAAAACCTAAAATAATCACCACGTCATGCATGTTGGCGATAATTGCAGCTACAGCAAAACGCCATTCAAAACGAATTGCCAAATAAATCATAATGCCTGCGCAAACCAACAGCAAAGCCAAGCCGCCGTTAGAGTACAGCTCGTCACCCACTTGCGAGCCAACAGATTCCACACGTCGAACCTCTACATTCGCATCAGCAGTTTTTAAGGCATTACCCACGGTTTCAGAAAGTTGCGCAATTGACATATCTTTCTTTAAAGGCAAGCGAATCAACACATCGCTGCTGGTGCCAAAATTTTGCACAGTGGCATCTTTTAAGCCAATAGAATCAATCGCTTTGCGAATGCCATCAATATTAGCCGCTTGTGGATAATGCACTTCCATCACTGTGCCACCAGTAAAATCGACGCCATAGTTAAGGCCTTTAGTGGCTAAAAAGAACACCGCCAAAATAAAGGTAACGAGTGAAATGGCAGTGGTAATGCGGCCATAACTCATAAACGGGATATCGTTTTTAATTCTAAATAATTCCATGTTTTTCTCTAAAATTCTATCTCTGAAAAAAGTGTTCTTAAAAGTTTGGTTTATGCTTTGTAAATTTGGCCAATAGACAGTTTGGTAACTTTACGGCGATATCCATAAATGATGTTTACGATAGCGCGCGACACTAATACCGCGCTGAACATACTCGTTAAAATGCCTAGCACGTGCACCACGGCAAAGCCTTTAATAGGGCCTGTGCCAAACATAAATAGCGCCATACCTGCAATCAATGTGGTGACGTTGGAGTCTACAATAGTATGCCAAGCATTTTGATAGCCTTGGTTAATGCTGGCTTGTGGCGTATTGCCGTTGCGCAACTCTTCGCGAATACGCTCGTTAATCAGCACGTTGGCATCAATCGCCATGCCCAAAGCCAAGGCAATTGCCGCTAAACCAGGCAGGGTGAGTGTGGCTTGTAGCATAGAAAGTAAGGCAACCAGCAACAACAAATTAACACCCAGTGCCAGCACAGAAACGCCGCCAAATACCATGTAGTAAATGACCATCATCACCGCAATAGTTGCAAAGCCCCACAGCGTAGAGTGCACGCCACGCTTGATGTTATCTGCGCCCATGCTTGGGCCAACAGTACGCTCTTCGATAATTTCCATTGGTGCGGCTAGTGCACCCGCGCGTAACAGCAAGGAAATATCAGTGGCTTCTTGCGCATTATTCATACCAGAAATTTGCACATGACCGCCGCCAATTTCTTCATTAATTACAGGTGCAGTGATGACCTCTGTACTGCCTTTTTCGATGAGTAAAATCGCCATACGTTTGCCAACGTTATCGCGCGTTACACTTTTAAAGATACCAGCACCGCGGCCATCTAGCGTCACGTTAACTACGCTGCGGCCACTGCGTTGATCGACACCAGGACCTGCATCAGTAATACGGTCACCCGTAAGCACCACACTTTTTTTCACCAAAATAGGCTGACCATCGCGGTTTTTGTAAAGCTCGTCGCCAAACGGCGCTTTGCCTTTTTCTGCCGCATCTAGCGTGGCAAAGTCTTTTTTGTCTTCATCCACCATGCGAATTTCTAACGTGGCGGTGCGGCCTAGTAACTCTTTAGCGCGCGCGGTATCTTGCACGCCTGGCAGTTGCACCACAATGCGGTCAAAGCCTTGTTGTTGCACAATAGGTTCGGCCACGCCAAGCTCGTTAATACGATTATGCAAGGTTTGCAAATTTTGTTTAAGTGCGAAGTCCTGAATTTTCTTTTTGGTCTGCTCACCAATGCTAGCGGTTAATAGCTGCTCTTTACCACTGGTTGAGTTGGTATAAGTTAAATCGGGATAATCTTTGCTTAATACTTTTTGCGCTTTTTCAAGTTCGCCAACACTTTCAAACTTAACTTCTACCGCTTGGTTATTACGGCTAATGCCAAAATAATTCACTTTTTCGCGGCGTAAGCTGGTACGAAAATCGCCAACATTACTTTCAGCAGCCTTATCTAGGGCAGCTTTCATATCTACTTGTAACAAAAAGTGCACGCCACCACGTAAATCTAAACCTAAATACATTGGTTTTGCACCAATCGCCAACAACCAGTTAGGCGTTTGCGATAGCAGGTTAAGCGCAACCGAGTAATCTTTACCCAAATTGGCAATCAGCTTATCTTTTGCTTTTAATTGATCATCGGTATTTTCAAAACGCACTTTTACGCCGTTAGCATCCAAAAACAAACCGTTGAATTTAATATCGGCTAGTTGTAATGTAGTTTCCACTTTTTTTAGTAACTCGGCATCGGCCTTTACCGTTGCCTTTGTCGCGCTAATTTGCACCGCTGGCGATTCCCCATAAAAGTTAGGAACAGTGAATAACAGGCCAATTAAAATTACAAAGGCAACAAGAATGTATTTCCAGCTAGGGTAGCGGTTCATAGTGTTATTTTAAGGCTGAATGAATGGATTAGATGTTGATTTAGATGGATTTAATAGTGCCAGGCGGCAACATGGTTTGCACCGTGTGTTTTTGCACATTCATTACTGTGTTAGCAGCAATTTCAATGCTAACGTAATTGTCGCCCACTTTTGTCACTTTGCCGATAACGCCGCCTGCAGTGGCTACTTCATCGCCTGCCTTAAGCGCTTCAATCATCGTTTTTTGTGTTTTAGCTGCCTTCATTTGTGGACGAATAAGCATAAAATAAAACAGTGCAAAAATAAAAATAATAGGCAAAAAGCTCATTAAATCGCCACCTGGCGTGGCTGATGCTGCATATGCGTTGCTAATAAACATGCTGATTTCTTTCAAATAATTGGTTTTTAATTAAGGCAAGATTTTAACACAGACTATTATCGATTAGCGAAGTTTGGTTTTATGGCTTACGCGAGTTGATTTTGCCAGTTATAAGCTCATTAGCTTGCCTTCCAACTTAATCACTATTTGCGTGATTGCATTTTATTGCATTAATAAAAAAGCGATGCCTTAGCATCGCTTTTGTTTAAGTAATGACTTACTTATTTTTTTACGGCTTTTTTGCCATGCTTATGTTTTTTATGTGACATTGGTTTAGTCGCTGTTTTTGTTTCTGGTGTTGCTGCAACAGGTTCTGCTGCTGGTGCCGCTACTACTGGGGCTGGTGTTGCTGTAGGCGCTACAACTGCTGGTTTAGCAGCTGGTGCTATTGCTGTTGATTTAACTGAGTCAGCAGCTTTTTTAGCCATGTCGGTTGTTTTTGCTGCATCTAGTGCCATTGCGCTTAGGCTAAGCGATGCTATAAATAAACCTGCCAATAATGCGATTGATAATTTGTTCATGTGTTAATTCCTTCATTTTTATTGCGATTCAAGCTAGCGATATTGCTGTTGCCTATGACCATAATGTAGCTGACTAAGCTTACTGTCAGCTTACAACCTTGTTTTGTATTCAGGATATTTATAGTTTGTGGTGAATTGTCTAGTGATAAGAAAAAGCCTTAAGCACACCAAGCGCGTTGTTGGTTGGCATTCAAAAATGTCCACGCAATGATGCGGCTTTGCTTTTGCCCTTGCGCCATTTCGATGGTTTTAACTTCTAGCGCATTCACTTTTTTAAGCGCACGGTAAACGCTAGGTAAGGTGCTTGCTTTTGAGATGAGCGTAGTAAACCATAGGCACTGGTTTGCAAATTGCTTGCTTTCACTAATCATGGCGTTAACAAAGGCTTCTTCGCCACCTTCGCAATACAGTTCATTGGATTGGCCGCCAAAATTTAACATTGGCGATTGAGCATTGGCGTTATTTTTACCCAAGCCGCGCCATTTTCGCTGTGTGCCTGCTTGCGCTTCGGCTAAAGAGGCATGAAAAGGCGGGTTGCACAGGGTTAAATCAAACGTTTCACCTTGCGCGATAATGCCTTTAAAAAAACATTTAGGTATGCTTTGTAAACGCAGTTCAATCAAGGTTGATAGCGCATTCGCATCCACAATATGTTGTGCATTTTTAAGCGCGATTGCATCAATGTCGGCTCCAACAAAGCACCAGCCATATTCGCGGCTACCGATGAGCGGATAGATGGTATTGGCACCTACGCCAATATCCAGCGCGCGAACGTTTTCGCCTTGCGGTATCGCGCCATTGTTGGCGGTACTGAGCAAATCCGCAATATGGTGAATATAATCTGCCCTGCCTGGAATGGGTGGGCAAAGATAATGTTTTGGAATATCCCATATAGCAATGGCATAAAACTGTTTGAGCAATGCCTGATTAAGCGCCTTAACGGCTTGTGCGTTAGAAAAATCGATAGAAGCATCGCCAAATGCGTTTAATTGCACAAACCTCGCCAAACCTGCACTGGCTTGAACCAGCGCATCAAAATCGTAGCGACCTTGGTGCTGATTACGCGGGTGCAAGCCAGATTTGATTGTGTTAGGTTTTGCCATTTATGCTAATTGTATGTATTGTTTAATACGCTACAAGCCAATATCTATAAGGTTTTTAGGCCATATTTAAGCATTTATTTGCGCACGTTTTGCTGCAAATTCAGTTTTAAAACTCTCAAACTCACCTGCTTCAATCGCGCCGCGCATGCCTTGCATTAGCACTTGGTAATAATGCAAATTATGAATAGTATTGAGGCGCGCGCCTAAAATCTCACCCACTTTGTGCAAGTGGTGCAAATACGCGCGTGTAAAATTGCGGCAGGTGTAGCAGCCGCAATCGGTGTCTAGCGGCGTAGTATCTTGCTTATAACCCGCATTTTTAATTTTAATATCACCATACTGCGTAAACAGCCAGCCGTTACGCGCGTTGCGGGTAGGCATCACACAATCGAACATATCAATGCCGTGCGAAACCGCTTCAACCAAATCTTCTGGCGTGCCAACACCCATTAAATAGCGCGGTTTATGTTGCGGCATTTTTGGTGCTGTGTGCGCCAAAATACGTAGCATATCTTCTTTCGGTTCACCTACAGAAAGTCCGCCAATCGCAAAGCCGTCAAAATCAATATCGGTTAAACCATTTAACGAAATATCGCGTAAATCTTCAAACATGCCGCCTTGAATAATGCCGAATAGCGCGTTCCGTTCCTCATGCTTCACCACTGCTGTGTTGGATGCGTCTTCGGCTCGTCGATGTACCTCGTGTACGATCTCTGTCGCCTCTTCCTTTCCGCCTTGCATT
Source organism: Methylotenera sp. (assembly GCA_025351225.1). Classification (GTDB taxonomy): domain Bacteria; phylum Pseudomonadota; class Gammaproteobacteria; order Burkholderiales; family Methylophilaceae; genus Methylotenera_A. The sequence continues at coordinate 14,495 of JANXWL010000053.1, forward strand.
GACATCGCCTGAGAAACGGACTGGTTTTGTAGACGCACAAATTCGTCTTTACTGCGTTTTGCCCAACGCAAACTAAGCTGCATTGAGTCGCTGGCTTCTTTATGCGTGGCGGGATAGGGCGTGCATTCGTCAAAAATCATCACAATGTCACTGTTTAATACTTTTTGAATGCGCATCGATTCTTCTGGCGTTAAAAAGCAGGTGTCGCCGTTAATTGGGCTTTGAAACTTCACGCCTTCTTCGCTAATTTTGCGCATCGCTCCCAAGCTAAATACCTGAAAACCGCCAGAATCTGTGAGTATTGGCGCATCCCAGCCCATAAATTGATGCAAACCACCATGCGCGGCAATTACATCCAGCCCTGGGCGCAGCCATAAATGAAATGTGTTGCCCAGCACAATATGTGCGTCAATTTCTTTTAATTCCAATGGCGACATGGCTTTCACTGTGCCGTAAGTGCCAACGGGCATGAATGCTGGTGTTTGCACGTCGCCATGTGCTAGATGAACTGTGCCGCGACGGGCAAGACCATTTTTATTTGAGGTATCTTGTTTGTGTAGTGTGAATTGCATAATTGAGCTTAGTTTTTGCTAGCCACTATTTTAGCGGGTTTATAGGTTATTTTAGAATTAATCGAATTGACAAGCGTAATATTAGTGATAAAATACGAATCATTATCATTTAGATTAATTGAGCAAGCAATGACTAGCGTCGATATTAAAAATCACCTCAATAAAAAACAATTAAGCGCGGCACTGGTCTTGGCCTTATTTGCAGGTAACGCAACAGCTGTAACGGTAGAAGAAAAAATCGAATTATTGCAACAAGAAATTGAATCGCTAAAAGACCAAGTGCAATCTGCTAAGCCTAATAATTCAGCCACTGGCATCACTGGATTGGCCGACCGCACTACCATTGGTGGCTATGGCGAGCTGAATTACAACAGCTTTAGCGGCGGGGCGACTGCAAAAGATAAAATTGACGCTAAGCGTTTTGTGCTATTTTTTGGTCACAAGTTTAATGATATGGTGAGCTTGAAATCTGAGCTTGAGCTGGAGCATGCGATTGCTAGTTCTGGTGATAAAGGAGAAATTGAGCTAGAGCAAATGTACTTAGATTTTCACTTTACCGATAAAATCAATAGCAAAGTTGGCTTATTTTTAATTCCATCAGGCTTTTTAAACGAAACACACGAACCACCAACATTTTTTGGTGTAGAGCGTAATCAAGTGGAAACCCGCATTATACCTAGCACTTGGCGCGAGGCTGGTGTTGCTTTGTACGGTGAGGTATTACCTGCTTTAAAATATCAAGTGGGCGTTACCACAGGTTTTAGTGCGAAAAAGTTTGATGATCCGCTATTTGGTATTAAATCGGCGCATCAAGAAGGCCAATTGGCAGAAGCAGAAGATTTATCACTACATGCCGCGCTAAATTACACGGGTATTAATGGCTTACTAGTTGGTGGATCTGTGTTTACGGGTGATACGGGTCAAAGTGAACCTGGCATTGGCAATGCGCGCTTAACCCTATGGGATGTACATACGCGCTACCAAACAGGTAATTGGGATTTACGCGCTTTGTATGCACGCGGTCATCTAAATAATGCGGCAGAAATTAATGACGTAACTGCCCGCACCGATGCGCCAAGTGCATTCTACGGTTGGTTTGCCGAAGCAGCTTATCATGCTTGGAAATCGGGCGAGATGGATTTTGCGCCGTTTATTCGCTACGAAAAATATGATTCACAAGCAAGTCTACCATTTAACAGCGTGCGCGTTGATAGTAGTAAAAACAAGGTTTGGACTGTGGGCGCGAATTTTTGGGCAACACCACAAGTGTTGCTAAAAGCCGATTATCAAGTGTATGACGAAAAAGATGAAGACCGCGGTGACAAACGCTTTAATCTTGGCATGGGCTATATGTTTTAACAGGATTGCATGCACGTAAAATTACAGTTTTTAAACTTAAAGTTGAGCTTGCTCAATAAGCTAACCCAATATCTTTGTTTGATATTGGCTTTACCACTATTAGTGCCTGCTGCAGCAATGGCAGAGATTTATTTGACTCCGGAACAGTTTGTGCAAACTGCCTTTGGCGCAGCTACGTTAAAAACAGCACCAACCGTTGAAACTTTATGGCTAACTAAAGACGTCGCTACACAAGCCGAAAATATTTTAGGTCATTCACCAAAGCAAGTACGCCTTAAGTTTTGGAAAGCTGGTCTACAAACCGCATGGATATTAGATGAAATAGGTAAAGAAGAGCCAATTACTGCTGGTTTTGTGGTGGAAAACGGCAAAATTCTACAGGCTAATATTTTGGCGTATAGAGAAAGTCGTGGCGGAGAAGTGCGCCATGTCAATTTTTTAAAGCAATATCAAGGTGCTAGCTTCCAGCAAGACGCGCAACTGAATAAGATGATTGATGGCATTTCTGGCGCAACGCTATCAGTACGCGCCGTGGGGCGTATGGCAAGGCTGGCACTATATTTCGACCAAATCAGTCGCCAACAAGCCAATTAGCAAAACTGCTTAGGCGTATAAACGTTAGCCATATCGGTCATTGCTTTGCTATACTAAACTTGTTTAATTTACAGAGCGACTCAATATGTTAGGCGATAGACATCAAGTGCGGCGCGAGACCGATGAAGCAGGCTTGCGCGCGAGAGGCATTTATTTGCTACCTAATTTATTCACCTCAGCGGCCTTGTTTGCGGGTTTTTACGCAATTGTGCAAGCCATGAATGCCAATTTTGAGCAATCGGCCATTGCAATTTTTATTGCCATGGTGATGGATGGTTTAGATGGCCGCGTAGCGCGCATGACCAATACCACCAGTGCATTTGGAGCGGAGTATGATAGCTTGTCTGACATGGTGTCATTTGGTGTGGCACCCGCGCTTATTATGTACACATGGGCACTGCAGCCTATGCTTAAATTAGGCTGGATAGCCGCATTCGTGTATTGCGCTTGCGCAGCCTTAAGGTTGGCGAGATTTAATACTAAGTTAGAAGATCCATTTCAAGACAAACGTTATTTTCAAGGCTTGCCCAGCCCCGCAGCAGCGGCTTTATTAGCAGGATTTGTGTGGGTTTCTTATGAATATAACGTGGATGGCCACGAAATATTTTTTGGCATCATTAAAATGAAATGGCTTGCTTGGGGTTTAACATTATTTGCTGCGCTGAGCATGGTTTCAGATTTGAAATTTTATAGCGGTAAAGATATTAACTTAAAAGAAAGCGTACCATTCGTGGCTATTTTGGCCGTTATGTTGGCTTTTGTTTTAATTTCGTATAGCCCGCCAGAAGTGCTATTTACCGTGGTGTTGGTATATGCCTTATCGGGTTATTATTTGTGGGCCAAGCTTGCACTTAAAAAATAACTTGCAAATATAGCTTGCAAATATAGTTTGCAAATTAAGTCCCGTAAATTTAAAGCTAAGAAAAATCATTAATAACAGTTAAATGCTTGAAAAAGCAATTCATTAACCTTATACTTTAACTATCTTGAATCATTTCACATTTTATACAACACCATTTTTTGCAAGCTTATTGTTAAGCCTTGCACTGCTACGCTCAGCTAATCTGCTGCGCGCCAGCGCACACTAAACTACACCCCATAAAGTATTTTCTTGCTCGCGCATTCGTTGCTGCGGGCAAATCCATTTATAATCCGCAGTATTGATTTAGGAATTAACATGACTACCAACAACGAAAAAACCAGTAAAGAAAACGCCAGTAAAGAAATTATTATTTTCGACACCACCTTGCGCGATGGCGAGCAAAGCCCAGGTGCGTCGATGACCAAAGAAGAAAAAATTCGTATTGCGCGCCAATTAGAAAAATTAGGCGTACACGTGATTGAAGCAGGTTTTGCCGCTGCCAGTCCTGGCGATTTTGACGCGATTCATACCATTGCGAGTTTAATTACCAAATCCACCGTGTGTTCGTTAGCACGTGCAAGCGAAAATGATGTGCGCCGTGCGGGTGAGGCGATTACGCCTGCCATGCAGCACGCTGAGAAAAATGGCCGTATTCACACGTTTATCGCCACCAGCAAAATCCACATGGAAAACAAATTGCGCATGACCGAAGACCAAGTGGTGGAGCGCGCGGTACAAGCTGTGAAATGGGCATTGGAATATACGCCAGATGTCGAGTTCTCAGCCGAAGATGCGGTGCGATCTGACATTGATTTTTTGGTACGCGTATTCGATGCGGTCATTGAAGCGGGTGCAAAAACCATTAACGTGCCTGATACCGTTGGCTACTCAATCCCTGCAAGTTGGGGCGAGCGCATGGCGACTTTAATTAAGCGTGTTAAAAATAGCGATAAAGTAATTTGGAGTACGCATTGCCATAATGATTTAGGCATGGCGGTAGCGAACTCGTTGGCGGCAGTGGCCAATGGTGCGCGTCAAGTAGAATGCACCATTAACGGCTTGGGCGAGCGCGCAGGGAACGCGAGTTTAGAAGAAGTGGTGATGGCGATTAAAACCCGCTCTGACATTTTTAATTTGACCACGCGTATTGATACAACACAAATTGTTCCAACCAGTAAGTTAGTCTCCACTATCACGGGTTACCCAGTCCAGCCTAACAAGGCGATTGTCGGTGCGAACGCGTTTGCGCACGAAAGTGGCATTCACCAAGATGGCGTGTTAAAGCATCGCGAGACGTACGAAATTATGCGTGCGGAAGATGTAGGCTGGAATGCCAACAAATTAACACTTGGTAAATTATCTGGTCGCAACGCTTTTAGAACCCGCCTAAAAGAATTGGGCATAGAGCTAGAAAGTGAAGATGCTATTAACGCCGCTTTTAGCCGCTTTAAAGATTTAGCCGATAAAAAAAGTGAGATTTTTGATGAAGATTTGCACGCATTAGTCAGCGGTGAGTTTGTGCATGAAGCCAGTGAAAATTACAAGTTGGTGTATTTGCACGTAGCCTCGCAAACAGGTGAAACGCCGCATGCTGTCATTACTTTGTCAGACAACGGCCAAGAAAAACGCGCCGAGGCCGATGGCGGCGGCCCAGTAGATGCCAGCTTTAAAGCCATAGAAAGCATGGTGAATAGTGGTGCAGAGTTGCAATTGTACTCTGTGAACAACATCACCAGCGGCACTGATGCACAAGGCGAAGTAACGGTGCGCTTGGCTAAGGGCGGTCGTATTGTCAACGGGCAGGGTGCAGATACCGATATTGTGATTGCTTCGGCCAAAGCATATTTGAACGGCTTAAACAAATTGTACTCGAAAGACGAGAAAATGAACCCGCAGGTGTGATTCTTCGTAAAATCGACCAAACACTTTGTTGCTTTTCGCTTGCCGTACTCAAATGTACTGTCTGCGCTCAAGCGCCTTGTCTTTGGCCGATTTAACAAAGAATTTAATCAATATGGCATTTAAAAATCAAACCCTGCTCATTGCTGCTGCCCTGTTTTGCACATACTTTATTTGGGGTTCAACCTACCTTGCCATTAAATTTGGCATCGAAAGCTTTCCACCGTTTATGATGGCGGGCTTACGTTTTGTCGTGGCAGGCATTATTTTGTATACCGTTATGCGCGTACTTGGCAGCCCAAACCCCACACTTAAACAATGGCTGGCAGCCACCGCTATTGGTATTTTGCTACCAGCCATTGGTAACGGCACGGTCACCTATGTGCAACAAACCATCTCGTCCAGCGTAGCGGCACTTTCTATCGCTACCGCACCTATTTGGATGGCGATTTTCTCCTCTATTTGGGGGCATCACATCTCGCGGCAAGAGTGGCTAGGCATTGGCATTGGCCTATGCGGCATTGTGCTGTTAAATATTGGCGGTAGCTTGCATGGCGACTATACAAGCGCTGCATTATTAATTTTTGCAGCTGCCAGCTGGTCGTTTGGATCGGTTTGGAGCAAGCATTTAGACTTACCAACAGGCTTAATGGCGCCAGCCAGCCAAATGTTGATGGGTGGCATCGCGCTCATGATTGTTAGTGCATTGCATGGCGAAAGTTACCCCAGTGTTATCAGTGCAAAATCATGGGGCGCGATGCTGTTTTTAGTGGTGCTAGGCTCGCTGGTGGCTTATAGTGCGTATCAGTTTCTTCTAAAAAATGTACGCACGCTTGTAGCCAGCAGTAACACCTTTGTAAATCCTGTCGTTGCCTTTACAGTGGGCATTTGGTTTGCCAATGAAACAGTCACCAAAACAGAATATATGGCCTTAGCCGTGATTTTAGTCGGTGTATTTTTAGTGCTTTCTGCAGAAAATAAAGACACATAATTAAAAGAAAAGTAATCAACATGAATTCAACACAAAACCTAGCATTATTCGATTTAGACAATACACTGCTGGCAGGTGATAGCGATTACAACTGGAGCCTATTTTTAATCTCTGAGGGCTTG
>JANXWL010000070.1 GCA_025351225.1 Methylotenera sp.
GACGCGTATCGCCGTGAACTGCTTATAGACAATGAACTTGGCCTCGGCAATGCAGTACATGTGAATGCCTACAAAATTGCAGGACTCATTCCAGGCTCATTATCACTAATACTTGCTGACCACATGGCTTGGAGCAGCGTATTTATGATTACAGCGCTGTTTATGATACCAGGTATTTTGATGACGATTTTTGTGGCAGAACCCGCATTAAAAGACGGCAGACCAAAAACGCTGAAAGCCGCCGTGGTAGAGCCTTTTAATGAGTTTATTAGTCGCAATGGCATGCAAACAGCCTTGCTGATTTTAGCGTTTATCTTTCTATATAAACTCGGTGACAGCATGGCAACAGCCCTGGCGACACCGTTTTATCTCGACATGGGCTTTACGAAAACTGAGATTGGCTTAATCGCCAAAAATGCGGGGCTGTGGCCTAGCGTGATTGGTGGCTTATTGGGCGGTGTATGGATGTTTAAGCTTGGTATTAACCGTGCCTTGTGGATATTTGGTTTTGTGCAGATGATTGCAATTTTAGGCTTCGCCTTTTTATCTACCGTTGGGCACAGTTTATTATGGCTAGGCATTGTCATTGGCATAGAGGCGCTTGGCGTAGGCCTAGGTACGGCGGCGTTTGTGGCCTATATTGCGCAAACCACACACCCACTTTACACGGCCACGCAGTTTGCTTTATTCACCAGCTTAGCTGCTGTGCCACGTACCTTTGCCAATGCGGCAACGGGCTATTTGGTAGAGAATTTGGGTTGGTTTAAGTTCTTTATTTTGTGTTTTTTGTTGGCGATTCCGGGCATGTTGTTACTACTAAAAGTGGCACCTTGGAATGCACGCTTGGAAAAGTAGGCAAGAAAACAAATTATCGCTGTAAGGTTTAACTCAAAACACCGACTAATTCTTATTGTCCCAAAAGGAGTTCTACCATGCGCCTTGCTACCAAAGTCCTACTCGCTTTAAGTCTCGTCAATCTCGCTATTCAACCCGCCATTGCTGCCGAATGCAGTGCTAAAAGTGGCGTGCAGACCGTTCCTTTGCTAGAGCTTTATACTTCAGAAGGTTGCAGCAGCTGCCCACCTGCTGATAAATGGCTAAGTGGCCAAAAAAATGACCCAAGTAAATTTACGCCACTGGCTTTTCATGTGGATTATTGGGATTACATAGGCTGGAAAGACAGATTCTCGAAAGCAGAATACAGTGACCGCCAACGCAAAACGGCGGCATTTGGCGGTGCGGGTTTTGTGTATACACCGCAATTTGTGATGAACGGCCGCGATTTTAAAGGCTGGGATAACTCACGTTTAAGCCAAAGTGTTGAAGTGAGCCAAAAACTGGCTTCGCGCGCCAACTTAAGCTTAAATGTAGTGACTGAAACCAATGGCGATATTACCTTAAAATCCACCGCACAAACTGTTAAGCCAAGTGACGCTAAAAATAGTGATGTGTTTGTGGCAATTTATGAGAATAAATTAGTTAGCCAAGTGAAAGCTGGCGAAAATAGCGGCAGTACATTAAAACATGATTACGTGGTGCGCGAGTTTTTTGGCGCCTATCAACTGAGCAATCAAAATGATTTTAGCAAAAACTTTACGCTAAAACCAGAATGGAAAGGCCGTGATGGTGGAGCAGTGATTTTTGTGCAAAACAGCCAAACAGGGGAGATTTTACAAAGCTTGGCACTACCTTTTTGTAAAATCTAGGCCACTTTAGCAACTAGGCCTTAGTAATTAAGCCATCATTGAGCCAGCCCGACAAATATTGGGCGGCTTGTATGGTGGCATCTTCTTCACTCGCATTTTCTTGTAATTGCTCACACAACGTACCAAAGCTTGCACCTTCAACAATAGACTGAAGCGCGGCATATTCTGTAGTATCGAGCGAGCGGAAATGCGCGTTTAAATCCATGCGCCAAATAAGGCAAGGTGCATTCGTTTGCAAGGCATTGGGCGGTATTTCTTCTTTGTCTAGGGCGTTCCAAATTTGTACCACGTTATGCTGCAAAGGCAGTAAATGGTAGCTGGGATGAAATCGAAATGTTAAATTTGCCCAATCTTCTGGCAGAATCGCTGCTAAATCTTGTAAAGTAAAGTTTGGTGCGTCTTCTGCATCAAAAGCCAAGCCAAGCGCCCATTCAAAAGCTGCCATTTCTACAGCAATGGGATGTTGCGACAAGGTTTGCTCTAAATGAGTTTGCATCTTATCGCCCACCCAACGCATATTTCGATATTTAGACGGAAATTGTTTAATATAAGCACGTGCGGTAATTTCGAATAAATCGTCACCCAGCAAGGCTTTTAATTTAGGGTAAGTAGTGGCAAGTGCTTCGATAATGCGCAAACGATAAGCATCCACATAAATACCCAAGCGTTTTTTTGCACCCACTTTTTCGTCATCTATCATGTGCGCTTTAAAAGCTGCGCCTTTAACGTCATCCATTAAATAGGCTTGAAAATCACTTTGTAATTTGGCTAGTTGACTCAAGCAGCCACCTCTAAGCTTTTAGCCGCTATGTCACGGGCAATTTGTAGCTCTTCAACTAACACTGCCAACTCAGGAATATGGTCGTCACGTTCTATCATGGTAGAAACTGCACCAAAACGTGATATTGCGTATTCGTATAAATCCCACACGGGGTCGATGACTGGCGCATCATGTGTATCAATAATATAGTCGCCATGATTATGATGACCAGCCAAATGAATTTGCTGGACTCTATTTTTTGGGACCCCGTCAATAAAGACTTTTGCATCAAACTGATGGTTATAGCCGCTAACATAAATATTGTTGACATCCAGCAATAGCAAGCAGTCGGCCTGTTCGGCAACTTCAGTAATAAATTCCCACTCTGTCATGGTGCTATCGATATAACTGGCATAGCTAGAAACATTTTCTAGCAAAATGCGGCGGCCTAAATAGTCTTGCACAATACCAACCCGCTCGACCACATGTTTGGCGGTCTCTTCTGTATAAGGTAGCGGCAATAAATCGTGCATGTTTTGGCCATGTACCCCCGTCCAGCACAAGTGATCCGATATCCAAGCAGGCTGAATACGATCGGCCAGTTTACGTAAATCGCGCAGGTAATCCGCATCCAATGGCGTGGTAGAACCAATTGAGAGCGATACGCCGTGCATAACAACAGGATAGTTTTCACGAATTTTATCTAAAAAATACAAAGGCTTACCACCAGGCACCATATAATTTTCTGACAACACTTCAAACCAATCAACCTTTAAGCTTTCTGAGAACTTGCTGTTCAGTATTGGGTGGTAGTGCTCGGTGCGTAAACCAAGCCCAAAGCCAAGGCTGGGCGATGTTAAATGAGGCAATTGCTGGGTGTTAGACATGGTGTTGGCTTATAAAAAATCGTGCAAAAAAAAGCATGCTAAACATATAATTAGCATGCTTTTATTGTACGCTACAACAATTAAATACTAAATAATAGTACCGTGTTTTGCGGTACAGTCAGCAGAAGTCATGCCCAAAAAGCCATGGCCTTTACAAGCGTTTTGGCCTTTACAGGCGTTTTCTGCTGTTTTGCAATCGCTAGTACCTTTGCATGAGTTTACGCCAGCGCAATGCACCATTTCGCCAGATGCGCTTTTGTCCATGGTTTTTGCCCCTGTAGCTGCGCAACCAGACAAAATGAGTGCCGCCGCGCCAATAGCCAACATAGCGCCTTTACTTACTTTTGATGAAGTTGCTTTTGATGATAGTTCTATAGACATTTTAAATCCTCTCGAGAATATTTAATTAACTAGTTGTCACTAAAGCGATTACTCAAATTAACTTTAGCTACATGATTTAGTCGCGGAGACTTTAAAAGCCTTACATTTAGTTTGATAATAAAACGTCGCTACTGCATGTAGCCGTTATGGTAAGGCATCTAGCTTAACATTGGCTTCTGCAGGCGGCGCGTCACCACTAGTAGCTGTTTGCTCAATTTCAATTGAGTCTATTTCAATTTGGTCTGTTTCAAGCGCAACGATTGTGTTGTCTTCTTTATCAACCAATTGTTGTAAATAATGCTGGCTGGTTTGCAAATCTTGCAACCAGCTATTGGATGTTGAAGTTGATGTTAAGTCTGATTCATCTAGTTGCAATACGCTGGCAACTTCACGCAAATTCCACTCGTGCAAACTCCATGCAGGCTGGCTAAGCAGTTTTACCGCAATATCATCCGCCTCAAGCAATTGGCTTGGTTTCATTTTGGCTAATGCAACTTCGCTACCCAACATCGACGTGGCTGTAGAAGCTGCGCTAGTCAATAATGTAGTGGCCGTAGTGGCTTGTGTGGCGGCAGAAGATGCACCAATAATACCCACTGCAGGGAATAATATGGTGGCAAGAGCAGAAATAATCAGCTTGGTGGAGGTGTTTTTATTGTGATGCTTACCAACGATATGCGCCATTTCGCGCGCCATAATAAAGCTTAAGGCATCGTCAGTTAACGCTAATTGCTGCAAGCCACGGAAAATAACAACTTTGCCGCCTGCATTTGAGGCAGTGCCAGCGTCTTTTTTATCGGCCACACTAAACACAAAGCTTGGCACACGTTTTTTTAAAATTGGGTATTGCGCATAAGCTGTTGCAGTTAGTTGCGCACCAAGTTGCTGCACACGCGAATCAAATAGTTGGTTTTGCAAACAATTTTCTGCTACGCATTGTTCTGCATTAGGCTTAGTGGCTAAACGCAACTGCATATCAACATCAGAAACTGCATCACTAATACCTGCTGGCACGATGCTGTCATTGGCATTGTCGCTACTCGTGCGATTCTGAATCGCGATATCACTAGCCGCGTGCGCAGTATTTGTGGCCAACACATACGTCGCAACCAACATAGCGATGAGTGTTTGATTAGACGGCTTTTTTAAAGATAAAAATTGTTTTAATAGCAAAGTAATTTTCTTTAAACGAACACCTACATAATGCCTATTTATTGATAGTCTACAATAAAAGGGGCGTGGTCACTAAAACGCTCAAGCTTGTAAATCGTTGACGCGACTGCCTTCTTAGCAAGCTCTGGCGTTGCAATTTGGTAATCAAGCCGCCAGCCCACATTCTTTTCATACGCTGCGCCGCGATTGCTCCACCAGGTATAACATTCGTCAGTTGTGGCTGGATGCAAACTGCGATACACATCTACCCAACCGACGCGGGCGTATAAATCACTTAACCAAGCCCGCTCTTCTGGCAAAAAGCCTGAGTTTTTCTTGTTACCTTTGTAATTTTTTAAATCAATTTCTTGATGCGCAATATTGATATCGCCGCAGACCACCACATCGCGACCACTGGCTTTGAGTGCCTCTAAATGCGGCATAATACGCGCCAACACGCTGAATTTAAAGGCTTGCCGCTCTTCACCGCTTGAGCCGCTAGGTAAGTACAACGAGACCACACTCAGATTGCCAAATTGGCATTCAATATAGCGACCTTCGCTATCAATGTCCGTCATGTCGCAAGCGACATGACCCAAAGATGAGTTTCCTAAACCTTCAATCACCTTATCTGGCTTGGCTTTGCAGTAAATACCTACGCCGCTATAGCCCTTTTTTTCGGCATAATGAAAGTAACCGTAATAGCCAGCAGGTGCAAGCATTTCGGCCGTCATATCTGCTGCTTGCGCTTTCACTTCTTGCATGCAGATTACATCTGCTTGTTGCGTTTGTAACCAAGCAAAATAACCCTTATTGTCGGCAGAGCGTATTCCATTCAAATTCGCAGTTATAATGCGCATATCTCATTCCAATTCATGTTGTTATGCAAAACCTTAGCCAAGATTTTATCGCATTTTCCATCCACAAAAATGTACTCAAGTTTGGCGAATTTAAAACCAAAGCTGGCCGCCTAAGCCCTTATTTCTTCAATGCTGGGCTGTTTAATGATGGCATAAGCTTGCTTAAACTAGGCGAATTTTACGCTGAAAGCATTAAAAAATCTGAAATTCAATTCGACATGTTGTATGGGCCTGCCTATAAAGGCATTACTTTAGCAGCCAGTATTGCTATTGCACTAGCCAAAAATGGTCACAATGTGCCCTATGCGTACAACCGTAAAGAGGCCAAAGACCATGGTGA
>JANXWL010000132.1 GCA_025351225.1 Methylotenera sp.
TTCATGGTCACAAAAGTAATCACTTTAGGCTTTTGTGCAGTGACGGCAGATGTTGTATTGGCAGAGGGGGCAGCCGTTTTAGCAGGCTTATCGCAGCTTGCTAAAAAAAATAGTCCGATTAAAATTGAGATAAAAAGTTTATACAAGCGTTTGCCTTGTTGGTGTTTATTGCCAGCGTTCTTCTATTTTTCCGTCACCAGCGATTAATACGCCGCTAGTAAGGCCTAGAAAAATGCCGTGCTCAACCACGCCAGGCGTATTGTTGATTAGGTGATTGAGTGCTGCTTCCGAAATGCTTTTGTCGAATGCCATATCCAACACCAAGCTACCGTGCGAACTAATGGACAAGCCATCTTTAGCAACGTTCTGACGTAAATCGCCCACGCCTCCTGCTTTTTCAAGGCTGCGCTTGACCGCTTTCCACGCCATTGGCATTACTTCAATCGGTATCGCATAATGAGTGCCAATACGGTCGACTAATTTACTTTTATCTGCCACAACAATGAATTGATTAGCAGCTTTGGCCAGTAATTTTTCTAGTACCAAATCATAGCCACGGCCTTTCAGCAGCGTCATGTCTGGCGTAATTTCATCTGCACCATCAATATACAAGTCAATCTCCGCCACTTGAGCTAGCGCAATCACGTTCAGTCCTAAGCTTTGTGCTTTAATCATGCTGATATTTGAGCTGGCAATAGTGGTGACTGTTAGGCCTTCTTCACGTTGACGTCGTGCAAGCTCTTCAATGAAATAATTGGCAGTAGAGCCAGTGCCTAAGCCAACCAACATGCCATTTTCGACGTATTTTGCCGCATGAATGGCAACCGCCAGTTTGTCATTAACAGGTTTGTCGTTCATGAATAAGTTCCCCTTTTGGTTTTTATTCTTCTTGCTGTTTTTTATTATTTTTAAAGCTTATTTTGTACTATCCCAACAGTTATAATAGGCAACTTTTTGCCTTTAACCAAGTTCTTTTAAGCCCATTTATGCAAGTTTTAACGCCAACTTTAGGTCGCCAAAACCGTTTTTCGTATGCTACCAATGGCTTAGATAGTTTATCTCTAGCAACACTTTCATGTCGCTTAAAAACAACAAAACAATGTCTTGTTGTCATCACATCTAACGCGTTTGAAGCGCAGCGTTTGTTGGAGGAAATCCCTTATTTTGCGCCCGATTTGAAGGCCAAGTTAAATGTTAGTCTACTGCCCGATTGGGAGACGCTGCCTTTTGATGTGTTCTCGCCGCACCCTGATTTAATTTCAGAGCGACTGGCTACTTTATACCAAATTAGCCAAAACCAATGCGACGTGGTGATTGTGCCAATTGCCACGGCCTTATTAAGATTACCACCCGTTAGCTACTTTGCAGGGCATACTTTTATGCTCGCAAAAAATCAAAAGCTTGATTTAGAAGCGCTGCGTCACCAATGCGCACAAGCAGGCTACCATCATGTTTCACAAGTCATCTCGCCAGGCGAGTTTAGTGTGCGTGGCGGCTTGGTTGATTTATTCCCCATGGGCAGTGTGTTTCCATTCCGCATTGATTTGTTTGATGACGAAATTGAAAGTATTCGCACTTTTGACGTTGATACGCAGCGTAGCCTTTACCCCGTGCCAGAAATTCGTTTACTGCCTGCGCGTGAGTTTCCGCTAGATGAGAACGGGATTGCCAAATTTAGAAGCAATTTTCGCGAGCAGTTTGAAGGTGATCCGCAACGCGCTACTATTTATAAAAATGTAAGCAAAGGCACGGCTAGCGGCGGCATTGAATGGTATTTGCCCTTGTTTTTTGATGCAACAGCCACTCTATTTGATTACCTTAATAAAGACGCGGTAATTTGTTTGCACGGCAACCTTGATAAAGCTGCGCAAGGTTTTTGGTTTGATGCGCAATCACGCTATAAATTAATGGCGTATGACCCTGAAAAGCCGATTTTAAAACCAGAAATTTTACTCATTAAAACGGATGAGTTTTTTGCAAAAACACAAAGCTTTGCAGTAGTAAGTGCGCAATTAGAGCTTACTAAAGGCTTGCCTGCGCTTGATATTGAACGCAAAGCCGAGCAACCACTGCACAAGCTAAAAAGCTTTATTGAATCGACCAATTCTCGCGTATTAATCACGGCAGAAAGCTTAGGCCGCCGCGAAACCATGGCGCAGTTGTTTGCTGAACATGGTTTTAATATTAGCACTTGCGAAACTTGGGCTGCGTTTGAAGCAACAAGCGATAAAGTGATGCTGGGCGTATCGCCATTGCATAGCGGCTTTGCTGCTGATTTATTTAATGTGATTACCGAAGCCGAGCTTTACGCAGCCACCGTGCGCCAGCAGCGCAGACGCGAGAAAGAAAAAGCGCGCAATACCGAGGGCATGCTCAAAGACTTATCTGAGTTACGAATTTTAGATCCCGTCGTTCACGAGCAACATGGCGTAGGACGTTACCAAGGTTTGGTGAACCTTGATTTTGGCGAAGGTGAAACCGAATTTTTGCTGCTGGAATATTTTGGCGACGACAAGCTTTATGTACCTGTTTCGCAATTATTTTTAATCTCACGCTACTCTGGCGGCCCACCAGAAAGCGCGCCACTGCATCGTTTAGGGTCTGGGCAGTGGGAAAAAGCCAAGAAAAAAGCACTTAAACAAATTCGTGATACCGCAGCTGAGCTGCTGAATTTATATGCCCAGCGTGCTTCACGGCGTGGCCATGCGTTTACGCTCAGTTTAAAAGATTATGAGGCATTTTGTGAAGGGTTTCCGTTTGAAGAAACGCCAGACCAGCTAGAAGCCATTGAAAACGTCATTAAAGACATGCAATCTGGCAGGCCAATGGATAGGCTTGTTTGCGGAGATGTGGGCTTTGGTAAGACCGAGGTCGCGCTACGTGCAGCATTTGTTGCGGTAATGGGTGGTAGGCAAGTGGCGGTACTGGTGCCAACGACATTATTAGCCGAACAGCATTATCAAAACTTTTGTGACCGCTTTGCTGAATGGCCAATTAAAGTGGCTGAAATTTCACGCTTTAGAAGTGCTAAAGAAATTGCAGAGGCCTTACGCGGCCTAGCGTCTGGGGGTATTGACATTATTATTGGCACGCACAGGCTGATTCAAAAAGATGTGAAGTTTAAAAATTTAGGCCTAGCGATTTTAGATGAAGAGCACCGTTTTGGCGTGCGTCAAAAAGAGCAAATGAAAGCGCTGCGTGCAGAAGTCGATGTGCTAACACTAACAGCAACGCCAATTCCGCGCACGCTTAGCATGGCGATGGAAGGCTTGCGCGAGTTTAGCGTGATTGCCACACCACCGCAAAAACGCTTAAGCATTAAAACCTTTCACACCAATTATTCAGATGGCATTATTCGCGAGGCGGTAATGCGCGAATTTAAGCGCGGTGGGCAGGTCTACTTTTTGCATAACGAGGTTGATACGATTTTTGTGCAAAAAGAAAAGCTCGAAAAAATCATCCCAGAGGCACGCATTGCTATTGCTCACGGTCAATTACGCGAGCGCGAGCTAGAACATGTGATGCGCGATTTTTATCAGCAACGCAGCAATATTTTGCTATGCACCACCATTATTGAAACAGGCATTGACGTGCCCACCGCCAACACCATTATTATGAATCGCGCCGATATGTTTGGCCTAGCGCAGCTACACCAACTAAGGGGAAGGGTTGGCCGCAGCCATCACCAAGCGTATGCGTATTTGCTCACAGACCCAGAGCGCAACATTACACCACAAGCGCAAAAACGGCTCGATGCCATTCAGTTGCTCGAAGATTTAGGCGCAGGTTTTCATTTGGCCATGCACGATTTAGAAATTCGCGGTGCGGGTGAGCTTTTAGGCGATTCACAAAGTGGCGAAATGCAAGCCATTGGTTTCCAGCTATATTCGGACATGCTAAACCATGCTGTGAAGCAGCTTAAAGCAGGCAAAGAGCCCGATTTAGATGCGCCGTTGGGCGTGACAACTGAAATTAATCTGCACGTACCTGCGCTGCTACCAAACAATTACTGCCCCGATGTGCACGAACGTTTGGTGCTATACAAACGCCTTGCTAATGCCAATACTGACGACGAGCTAGATACGCTGCAAGAAGAGCTGATTGACCGCTTTGGTTTGTTGCCAGAGCAGGGCGAAGCACTTATTTCATGCCATCGTTTGCGCATTATGGCCAAGCCACTCGGCATCATTAAAATTGATGCTTCGGATGCAACGATTCAGCTACAATTTGATATTAAAGCAGACCTCGACCCCATGAAGCTGGTTAGCTTATTGCAGCGCGATAGACGCTGCCGCATGAATGGCCCTGATAAGTTGCGGGTGACAGCGCAATTTGGCAATTTGGCGCATCGAGTAGAGTTTGTTAAATCGCTGCTTAAAGAATTCATGTAAGAATTTATTTATAGAAAGAAAAATGATGCTAGAACAACTACTTGCAGCACTCGCAACTTGGATTTTAGGCATCATCTCTAGCATGCATTATGCAGGCATAGTCCTGCTGATGGCCATTGAATCTGCCTGCATTCCATTACCAAGCGAAATTATTATGCCATTTGCGGGTTTTTTGGTGAGCAAAGGCGAGATGACTTTGTTTGGCATCGCGCTAGCGGGTGCAATTGGCTGTGTTGTAGGCTCAATCCCAGCGTATTACGTGGGCATGTTTGGTGGTAGGCCGTTGGCAGAGCGCTTTGGCAAGTATGTATTAATTTCAAAAGATGATTTGGATATGGCCGATAGATGGTTTAAAAACCACGGCGAAATCATCATTTTTATTGCGCGATTACTGCCTGCGGTACGCACGTTCATTGCCTTTCCAGCTGGTGTGGCGCGCATGAATATGATGAAGTTTATCATCTATACGTTTGTGGGTTCGTTTATTTGGTGCTGGGTGCTGGGCTATGCTGGCATGAAAACGGGCGAGCACTGGGAGTCGTTAGGCAAGTATTTTCACGAGTTTCATTATGTCATTATTGCGGCAGGTGTTATTTTTGTTGTGTGGTATGTGCGCAGACATTTTAAGAGTAAGCATTAAACTTCTACCAGTTGGCCTGAATTCAAAAAGAAAACTGCTTTTTTAATTGGCAAATTTTCGTGTGCAAATAAATCTGCATAGCGCGCCAGCTGAGGTTTATGCTGGCTAGCGGCTACTTCACTACTTTCATCTGTCGCAGTCAATTTGTAATCAACAATCCATCTTACATCCTCGTCAATAAACGTCAGGTCAATGCGGTGTTCTTGTGGCTCATTATTTTCGTCAATTGCCATTATACTCAATTCTGCTTGGCGACTTGGCCTAGAGGCAAGCATCCATGAGCCTTGCGGGCTGGATATGGTTTTTTTAAGTGCAGCAATAACATTTGATACCTGTTGAGCCACTTCATTTTCGGCGTGACCTTTTTGCAGCAGCCAAAACCGCATGGCAGTAGCACTAGCATCGGCGCGGCTTGCAGGCCAGTGCTCTAAACCATCATTGGCAATCATTTCCATGTATAAATGTGCTAACGAACCAGCGTTTTGCTTGATATCAGGCGCAGCCAAATGGAGTGAGTTTGCTTGCTGATTTTGTTTACTTAGCAACTTGCTTGCTTGGTGCGCATCAGTTTTTTCACATTGCAAAACGCTTGGAATCTGCAAATGTTGGAGGCGAATTAAATTGGGCATGAAGTTGGCGATGCCGTCATTAGCATTTGCGTTTTCACCAACTGACTTTTCAGTTAATTCTGCTGCTTCGAACTCGGCCGAAACCGTGTCCCACAGCAAATCCAAATAACTATTTTTAGTGGGTTTAATTTCACCTTTTGCGTTTTGATTGGCAACGCCTACTAAGTATAATTTTCGCTCGGCACGCGTGGCTGCCACATACAGCACGCGCGCCGCTTCGTTGGCATCACGCTCATTTTCTAGCGTTTCAATGTAGTCATAGGGGCTTACCATATCACTGCGAAAACCTTTGGGAATATAAGGTGCGGCGAGTAATTCGGTATGTTCATCAACGGTTACTTGCTCCCACAGCACCAGCGGTTTATCGCGATTATTGCCGCCTGTACTAGCACCTAGCCCTGGCAGAATCACGCAATCAAACTCCAAGCCTTTGGATTTATGAATGCTCATCATTTGTAAGTGTTCGCCATTGATGTCTGGTGTCGCAAATAGCTTGGTAATTTCAGTTGTCATGCGTTCGGGCGAAAATTGGTTGCTGCGGTCGAGATTATCTAAACAGCTAAAAAAAGCTTGTACATCAGCAATATCGGCTTGCTCCCACAGGCAGGCGGTGCCGTTAAGCATTAGCCAAATACCGCGCAGCCAGCGGCTAGTATTCATGCGCCCTTGTGTGGAAAAGGCTTCTGCAAAAATGTCGCGCACATGTTTAAGCCGCTCTTTTCCTTCAAGCTGGTTAACGATTTCTTCATTTTGCATCAACGACCAAATAGTTGCATGGTGATTGCTGCCTGCTAGCGTGTGCAAATCGTGCAAAGTGAGGCCGCACCATGGCGCGCGTAATACAGCCAGCCAATGCACACGGTCGGCACGGTGGTGCAGGGCGTGGGTGAGGGCGAGTAAATCTTGCACAATTTGGCGACCTTGCAAGGCCTCAATCTCGACTGCCTGAAATTTAATGTCGGACTGTTCGCGCCGTAATTTGGTGACCAATGCGGCCAAGTGTTTTTTAGAGCGCACCAGCACTGCAATTTTTTTATGTGGGTTGGTCGTTTGCTCGCGCTGAATAATATCAATAATTGCATCAGCTTCGCGCTGGCTAGCCGTATCTGCGGTCACATCCGTTTGCTTTATTATGGCGTGAACTGCAACACCCGCGTCACTTTCGGCAGTTTTTGTTGCAATAAATGGGCGGTATGCTATTGCGCCTTGCACGTCGTTGTCATGCGTAGGAAATATGCTTGCAAAGGTCGCATTAATCCAATCGACAACGGATGGGCAAGAGCGATTGTTGCGATACAACTGAAGTTTTTTTAGTTGAATATCGCCAATACCATCGACTGCTGCGCTAATAAACAAGCCAACATTAGCCTTGCGAAAGCGGTAAATAGATTGCATCGGGTCGCCCACACAAAATAGCGTACGTGCGTCATTGGCTTGCCAGCCCAGAGTCAGTTGCTTTAGTAAATCCACTTGGCTGGGGCTGGTGTCTTGAAACTCATCGACTAGTAAATGCTGAATTTGGTAATCGAGTTTTAAAGCTAATTCAGTTGGTTCGCCAAAATTATCGTCCTCCAATTTATCACTGAGCGCACGCGTTGCGCGTTGCGCAATTTCCACGAAATCCACCTCGCCTGCACGTTGAAACGTTAGCCACAATTGTGCCACAGCGATATTGAGCAGCTTTGATAGTGTGGCGATGATTTGCCAGCTGCTTGTGCCGTCTTTTAAATCGTCTTTTAAATCGTCTTTTAAGTTGGGCAGGGCACGCACGCTGTGCAAGGTTGCATGGTCACCAATCGCTGCAATCACTTCTGCTAAGGCCAGTTTTTGTGCCTTGCCTTCATCGGTTGGCGGAAAACCAAACTTCACGTTTAAGCCTTTTTCTTTGCGTGGTTCGCCTTTATCAGTTAGCAGAAAATCGGCCAGTGCGCGCCACATGGCTAGGTCATCTGGCATGGCTGTTAACGGTGTTTGCCATTCCATTAACGATGTATCAGCTTCAGTATCGTTAGCCAACAAGTTAGCTGCTGCAAAGCGTGCAATCGGCATTAGCAAGTGTTGTAGCGCAGTTGGCACGGCGTACTCGGTAGCTTGCAGTGCCTGCTTGACTAAATAACGTAACGTGTTTTGTAATTGCAGGGGGTCAATTTCGTGCTGAGCTTGAGATAACCATTGGTCGCGCTTAGCTAGCATGGTAACCAGCAAACTCGTCAACTCCGCAGCATCATTATCCACATAGCGCAGTGCAGCTTTTATCACCTCGTTATAATCATTGTGTTCTAGCAGCGCCAATGTTTGCTCGGCCGCTTGCGTATACAGCGCATTGGCATTATCGGTCACGCGTGGTTGTGCGCCAAAGCGGCTCATTAGTGGCATTTGTCGCGCCAAATGCGCACAAAGGCCATCAATGGTAAAAATGCGCAAACGTGATGGATTTTCAATCAGCTGCCAATGATGTGTATCGGCGTGTTGCAAGGCTTGCAGGCTTAAATTATAGGTAATTTGCTTATGCGGTTCAGTTGGTTTGTTTTGTGCAGCCGCGGCAATTAAACTATCTAAAATGCGCAATCGCATCTCAGCAGCGGCCTTGTTAGTAAAGGTAATCGCGATAATTTCTTCGGGTTGCTTGACGGTAGGCAATAGCTTTAAAAATCGCTGCGTTAATAGCTCAGTTTTGCCAGCACCTGCTGGTGCTTCGACAATAAACGAGCTTAATTCAAGCGCTTTAAGGCGATTGCTTGCATCGGCTTGCAATAATGATTCTTGCGTCATAAAACGTTACTTTTTTGTGGCTGACTTTTTTGACCGCTAACCTTTTGAAATCTTTCAAACTGTAATTGGCGCTCAGGAAGTCTTAAGAGCGGCAAAACCTCGCAATACATTAAGTCGTTTTCATTGGCAAATTTTACTGCCGCTTCGCCCATTTTAATTTCTTGCGCGATGGCCTTTATACTGGATTTCCAGTGGCTTAGCAAACTTTTCCAATCAGTAAATGCTTGTAAAAATTTGGGTTTGCGTTTATCGGAATCGGTTTCAAAACTGTCAGTTGAAACGCCAATAAATGCGTGGTCGGCAATTTTTACCCAGCCAAATTGCACGCTGGATATTTTAGATTCATCTGCGCCAAATGCGGCATAAATAGGCAATTGTGGCTCAGTAATGCGCGCTTCATCCCAGCTGGTCATTTTGGGTTCTTGGCCAGTTTTGTAATCGATAAATTCTAATTCGCCATTCTTAAATTGCTGAATGCGGTCGATTTTTAGCGTGATTTCGATACCGCAAATCATCACTTTTTTCTCGGCTTCGCAATCAACAATATTAAACGCAACATTACGATCTTTTTCATGCTGCAACCATGCGCCTATTAGCTTATAGAGCCGCTCATGTTCGAGCTCTAACACAGTTTTTGAGGTGATATTTGTTTTCTCTGCAAAGTCCTGCAGCGTGCGCTTGATAGCCATGTTGATAGCTTTTGTGAAGTCATCAACTGACATATCACGCAAATCGGCAAAATGACGAAACTGTTCACTTGGATGCCAAAATCGCTCTAAAACCGCGTGTACTAGCGATCCACGATCCATATTATCTAAGCCATTGCTGGGCGTTTTTAACACTTTTGCGCCCAGTCGATATTGGTAAAATGCCCAAGCAGGGCATATTGCTTGCGCTTTGAGCAATCCAGTGCCGCCTGAAACATGGTCGCCTGCTTGAATGGGTGGCGCAATATGGTCTTCTAGTTGGGTTAAGTCGGCGTTACCAAGCAAGCTCAACTGCTCGGCCAATGTACTTGCAAGCGGCACACTTCCTAAGGTTGCTAAGTGATTAATGAGTGGCGAAATACGTAATTGCGATTCTCCCTCAGTTTTGCTGCTTGAAAAAATAATCTCGCTAGCTGAGTGCAATAAACGCTGGTGAATATTAGCTGCAAATGCGGCTTGAATATGGTTATCCGCCCCTGGCACCTTAGCGGCACGTTGAATAAATGCTGGTAGCAGCGGGTTGGGGCGAGCAGGTGGTGGCCAAATATGGTCGTTCATCTGCATACACCAAATGGCATCTACAGGTGTGCTGAGGGCCTCCATAATGCCAACAATTTGGATGCTAGGTTCAAACGTAGTTTCAGCCTGAAACACTTGTGCGCTACATATTTGTTGCATGTGTTGCACCGTCTCGCTGGGCGACAAGTTTTTGCCTAAACCATCTAATTTGGCTAATTGTTGTAAAGCCTTTTGCCAAGCGCTGATGGCTTGAAACTCAAGGCT
>JANXWL010000134.1 GCA_025351225.1 Methylotenera sp.
ATTGGGGTGGCTGATGGGGCTCGAACCCACGACAACAGGAATCACAATCCTGGACTCTACCAACTGAGCTACAACCACCATTGAAACAAAAACATGGTCTGCCCGACAGGAATCGAACCTGTAACCCCCAGCTTAGAAGGCTGGTGCTCTATCCGGTTGAGCTACGGGCAGATGGGTTACACGTTAAAAACACAAAAGTCTTGCAAAAAGGGAAGACCAAAAATACTGGTCGGCGTGGAGAGATTCGAACTCCCGACATCCTGCTCCCAAAGCAGGCGCGCTACCAGGCTACGCTACACGCCGAAGAGGCAGAAATATAGCGCAAACCGAGCTTTTGGTCAATTCGAATATGTTAAAATAGTGTTTTATTTTTTATATTTGTTTGAATTGTAAGCATGACAGCACAAATTACCGCAAAAATTATCGACGGCAAAGCCATTGCAGAAGACTTGCTTAACAATATTAAAGCAAAAATAGAGGTACGTATTGCGGCTGGCAAACGGGCACCTTGCTTGGCCGTGGTTTTGGTAGGCGCAGATGCTGCATCGGCAATCTACGTTCGTAACAAGCGCATAGCCTGCGAAAAAGTAGGCATACGCTCAATTTCCTACGATTTGCCCGCCAGCATCAGTGAATACGATTTATTTAGCTTAATTGATAACCTTAATAACGACCCAACGGTAGATGGCTTTTTAGTACAATCGCCTTTGCCACCACACATTTCAGAAGAACAATTAATTGAGCGTATTTCTGCTGGTAAAGATGTCGATGGCTTTCACCCTTACAATATAGGCCGCTTGGCCGTGCGCCAGCCCACACTGCGCTCTTGCACGCCATTTGGTGTCATTAAAATGCTGCAAGCGGCAAACATCGAATTAATGGGTTTAGATGCAGTCATTATTGGCGTTTCTAATCACGTTGGTCGCCCCATGGCGCTAGAGCTTTTATTAGCAGGTTGCACCACTACCAGCTGCCATCGCCATACCAAAGATTTGGCCAGTAAAGTTAAACGTGCCGATTTAATCGTGGCTGCCGCTGGCAAGCCAGGCCTTATTCGGGGCGATTGGATTAAGCCTGGCGCAATCGTAGTAGATATTGGCATTAACCGCTTAGCAGATGGTAGCATTTGCGGCGATGTCGATTTTAAAGCGGCAAAACAGCGCGCCAGTTACATTACGCCTGTACCAGGTGGCGTGGGCCCAATGACCGTTGCCACATTGATGGAAAATACGCTTTTAGCATTAGAACTATCTGAAAAATAGCGCACCACATCTAAACTGTCTTATAAATCGCCTTACAATTGGTTAGCAATTATTTTTTGCATAACCTTACTATTAGGTGTACACTCGCGCGATTAAATTTTCAAACTTTTTTAACTTTATTTTTATAACCGATTGATTTGGTTGTAAAAAATAGCTGGATAAAATATGGCAGAAACCATCACCAAAGCATTTACGCCTTATCAGACAAAACCTGATGAGGAATACATGAACAAAAACCAACTCAAGCATTTTCGCGCCATTTTAAATGGCTGGAAATCTGATTTAAGTCACGACATCGACAAAACTGTGCACACCATGCAGGATGAAGTTACCATGTTTGCTGACCCAAACGACCGCGCCAGCCAAGAGTCTGACATGGCGCTAGAGCTGCGTAACCGCGACCGCGAGCGCAAACTCATCAAAAAAATCGATGAGACTCTGCGCAATATCGATGCCGATGAATACGGCTACTGCGAAGGCTGCGGCGTAGAAATTGGCCTAAAACGCCTAGAAGCGCGCCCTACAGCCACATTGTGCATTGATTGCAAAACGCTAGATGAAATGCGCGAAAGACAAGTTGCTAAGTAACTTTTAGCAAAATAAAAAAGCCCGCTTACGCGGGCTTTTTTACAACTCAAAGATTCTTACTCATCAGCTTCTACAGTTTTTTCTTCTCTCGCAGGCGCATCAATCAAGGCTTTCATGCTCAAGCGTACTTTGCCTTTATCATCAATTTCTACTACTTTAACTTTTACAATGTCGCCTTCTTTTACGAAGTCGCTCACCGCGTTTACGCGTTGGTGGGCGATTTGCGAAATATGCACTAGGCCATCTTTACCTGGCAACAAGCTAACAACTGCGCCAAAATCAAGAATTTTCACCACTGGTCCTTCGTAAATTTGGCCCACTTCTACATCGGCCGTAATGGCAGCGATGCGGCGTTTGGCGTCTTCACCTTGCTCGCTAGAGGTACAGGCAATTTTAATGGTGCCGTCATCCGCAATATCAATGCTGGTGCCAGTTTCTTTGGTTAAGGCTTGAATCACTGCGCCGCCTTTACCAATCACATCACGAATTTTATCTGGGTTAATTTTCATGGTGATAATACGTGGAGCAAATTCTGACATTTCCACATTTGCGTTTGCCATGGCATCTTTCATAATGCCTAAAATATGCGTACGGCCCTCTTTCGCTTGCGCCAAGGCTACTTGCATAATTTGTGCGGTAATGCCAGTAATTTTAATATCCATTTGCAGCGCGGTAATACCGTTTTCAGTACCTGCAACTTTAAAATCCATATCGCCTAGGTGATCTTCATCGCCCAAAATATCGGTTAGCACCGCAACACGGTTGCCTTCTTTAATTAAGCCCATGGCAATACCCGCTACATGGGCTTTCATTGGTACACCCGCATCAATTAAGGCTAAACAGCCGCCGCATACAGATGCCATTGAGCTTGAACCGTTAGATTCGGTAATTTCTGACACCACACGCATGGTGTAATCAAAGTCTTCTTTTACTGGCAACGCAGCAATCAAAGCGCGTTTTGCTAAACGGCCATGGCCGATTTCGCGACGTTTCGGTGTACCAACACGGCCAGTTTCGCCAGTGGCGTACGGAGGCATGTTGTAATGCAACATAAAGCGGTCTTTAAACTCGCCTTGCAATGCATCAATAATTTGTTCGTCACGGCCAGTACCTAATGTTGCAACAACCAGCGCTTGTGTTTCGCCGCGCGTAAATAACGCAGAGCCATGCGTACGTGGCAATACGCCTGTACGAATGCTAATAGGCCGTACAGTGCGTGTATCGCGGCCATCAATACGTGGCTCGCCGTTTAAAATTTGGCTACGCACTGTTTTAGCCTCTAAATTAAAGAGCTCGCCTTTAATTTTGTTGGCTTCCTCAGTTGATGTGTTTTCGGTAATTAACTCGCTCATGACACGATTTTTAATTTCGTCTAATTTAGTAGAGCGCGCACCTTTGGCTTTAATTTGAAACGCTGCATACACATCTTTTTCGGCAATTTTTGCTACTTTTGCAATTAAAGCAGTGTCTGGTTCTGGTGCTACCCAATCCCATGCGTCTTTACCTGCTTCGGCAACCATTTCATTAATCATGCTGATAACAGCTTGCATTTGCTCATGGCCAAAAACAACTGCACCCAACATTACTTCTTCTGATAATTCTTTGGCTTCAGATTCCACCATCATTACAGCAGTTTCAGTTGCCGCAACTACTAAATCCATTTGCGATGTTTCAAGCTCAGTTTTGTTTGGGTTAAGCACATACTCGCCATCAATATAACCCACGCGCGCTGCGCCTAAGGGGCCAAAAAATGGAATGCCAGATAATGACATGGCGGCAGATGCACCAATAATGGCAGGAATATCTGCATCAATTTCCGGATCACTCGACATAACTGTTGCAACCACTTGTACTTCGTTATAAAACGCTTCTGGGAATAATGGGCGTAACGGACGATCGATTAAGCGGCTTGTTAGCGTTTCTTTTTCTGAAGGACGGCCTTCACGCTTGAAAAAACCACCTGGAATTTTGCCAGCAGCATACGTTTTTTCCATGTAATCTACAGTTAGCGGGAAGAAATCTTGGCCTTCTTTAACTTCGCTTTTAGATGTAACCGCCACTAAAACCACGGTATCACCATAGCTTACTAACACGGCTGAATCTGCTTGGCGCGAAATCTCACCTGTTTCTAAGGTAAGCGTATGGGCACCAAACTGAATACTTTTTTTTGTAATATTAAACATTAATTTTCCTTTATATATATCAACGGCTTGCTATTCACTACCCAATAACAAGCAACTCAATTAACTTCATTTTTAGTGATAATTTTTTTACTACAGTGATGGCCATATAAACAGCCAACCAAATAAAAAGCCGACGCATATCACCATGCAATCGGCTTTTCTTAATTATAAAAGTTGCACTTTTATAAAAATTACTAAGTATAATAATTACTTACGTAGACTCAAGCGACCAATCAATGTTTGGTAACGGCTTACATCTTCACTTTTTAAATAATCCAACAAACGACGACGCTGGCTAACCATTGCTAGCAAACCACGACGTGAATGGTTATCTTTTTTGTTGACTTTAAAGTGCTCAGTTAAATAAGTGATACGATTAGTTAAAAGCGCAACTTGCACTTCTGGGCTACCTGTATCACCTTGTTTTAATTGATATTCTGCTACGATTTTTGCGGTATCTACTGCTGTAATTGCCATCTTTTTTCCTTAATATAGTGAGATAGTTAGCGTCAATGTAAAAGCAGAATTTTTAAAATCTTACCCGCGAATGCATTCATTTACGATAATTTAGTATTTTAACGTGATTGTTCGTTTTTAACAAGCCTAATCTGAGCAGCAAGCCATTAATTTGATTGAGTTTTTTGTATTAATCGTTTTGGTGCAATTTTTCCATCATCTTGTAAAAAACCTAAACCTAAAAAGTTATTTTGTTCATCATAAAGCCTTAAATCTCCACAGGGCGTTTTGCCAGACTGCCACACCGCTTGCCCTTGCATCAGGTAAAAGCTGGCATCAGCGTTTAGTACAACTTTTGGCAAACTTTCAATAGCAGAATCAACTGGCAATAGTAAGGCTTCTCTCGCTTCAATTGACATGGCTTCTAGCTGTTCGATTGTGACGGCTTGCGGCAATATATAACCCGCTGTCTCAGTGCGGCGCAGGCCGATTAGATGCGCGCCGCAACCAAGTTTTGCGCCTATATCTTCGGCCAGTGTGCGAATGTACGTGCCTTTGCTGCAAGTGACGGTAATTTGCGCTATCTCAGCTTCGAACATATTTACCGCAACATTTTGTATGCTAATTAAACGCGTCTTGCGCTCAATATCCACGCCCGCTCTAGCATATTCATATAAGGCTTTTCCCTGATACTTTAAAGCTGAATACATGGGCGGCATTTGCGAAATCTCACCTATAAATTGCTGGCAAGCGACTTGAAATTGTGCAGGCGTAACACTAACTGGCGTAGTTGTGAGCACTTCGCCTTCAGCATCGCCAGTCGTCGTCGTCGTGCCCAATTTAATTGTTGCGAAGTAAGCTTTATCGGCATCAGTAACATATTGCGCAAACTTGGTGGCTTCTCCCAAGCAAATTGGCAATAAGCCAGTGGCCAGCGGATCTAAGGTGCCAGTATGGCCTGCTTTTGCGGCCGAATATAGCCATTTAACTTTTTGTAAGGCTTGGTTAGATGAAAAGCCGAGTGGCTTATCGAGTAGTAGCACGCCATTAACTGCGCGTTTGGTGCGTTTAAATTGCAAGGCTAGTAATTAATTAAAAGGCTGGTTAATTTTAGGCTACTTAGTCTAGGTTTTTATCTGTAGCGCGCGCAGCATCAATTAATTGCGCCATTTTCATGCCAATATCAATCGATTCATCGTACATAAAATGTAGCTGTGGCACAGTACGCAGCAACATGCGCTTAGCCACTTGGCTACGTAAAAAGCCTGACGATTTTTCTAAGCCATTTTGAATACTTTGCAGTGTTTTAACGCGATTAGCATCGTTTGGCATCGCTTGGGCTGACTTGGATTGCGGCGCACTGTAAAAAATTTTAGCGTGTGCCATATCACCCGTAACCTCCACCGCAGTAATCGTCACCATGCCAACGCGCGGATCTTTTACCTCGAACTGCAGTAAATCGGCCAGCTCGCGCTGCATTTGCTCAGCAACGCGGGTTGCTCTTGAAAACTCTTTTGCCATATTTACTTATCTAAATGCAAAGTTAGCGTTTGCATTACAAAGTACGCGCCACTTCTATAACTTCGTAGATTTCTAACATATCACCCACTTCAATATCGTTATAGTTTTTAAGTGATAAACCGCATTCAAAGTTGTTTTTCACTTCTTTTACATCGTCTTTAAAGCGTTTTAGCGAATCCAACTCGCCTGTGTGAATAATCACATTATCACGTAACACGCGCACTTTAGAGTTGCGTTTTACCATACCATCTGTGACGTAACAACCCGCAATTGAGCCGACTTTAGAGATTTTAAACACTTCACGAATCTCGACCGTGCCTATCATACTTTCTTTTTGCTCTGGTTTTAACATGCCGCCCAGCGCCGCTTTTACTTCGTCAACTGCTTCGTAAATAATGTTGTAGTAACGTACATCTACGCCAAAACTTTCAATTAGTTTACGTGCGCCTGTATCTGCGCGTACATTAAAGCCAATTAATACTGCGCCTGATGCGCTAGCAAGGTTGACATCTGATTCAGAAATGGCGCCTACACCCGTATGGATAATATTCACTTTTACTTCGGCAGTAGAGAGCTTTTGCAAGCTGGTTGATAGCGCTTCATACGAGCCTTGTACATCAGATTTAATAATGATGCCCAAGGTTTGTACTTCGCCTTCTTCCATTTTGTTAAACATATTTTCAAGCTTAGCCGCTTGTTGTTTTGCCAATTTTACATCGCGGAATTTACCCGCGCGGAAGTTTGCAATCTCGCGCGCTTTGCGCTCGTCGTTCAGCACAATGACTTCTTCACCTGCACTTGGCACGTCACTTAAGCCTAAAATTTCGACCGGAATTGATGGTCCCGCTTCTTTAATATCGTTGCCAGATTCATCTAACATGGCGCGCACGCGGCCAAAGGTACTGCCCGCTAAAATCATATCACCACGGCGTAGAATGCCCGACTGCACCAAAATAGTTGAAACTGAACCACGGCCTTTATCAAGCCTGCCTTCAATCACCAAGCCTTTAGCTGGCGTGTTTTTAGGTGCTTTAAGCTCTAAAATCTCGGCTTGCAACAATACAGCTTCTAGCAGCTCATCAATACCTTTACCTGTTTTGGCAGAAACCTCGCGGAACATCACTTCACCACCAAAATCTTCTGGTACCACTTCTTGTGCAACTAACTCCATCTTCACACGTTCTGGCTGCGCATCAGGCTTATCAATTTTGTTAATCGCCACCACCAATGGCACACCTGCCGCTTTAGCATGGTGAATCGCCTCAATAGTTTGCGGCATCACGCCATCATCGGCTGAAACCACTAAAATCACCACATCGGTGGCTTTTGCACCACGCGCACGCATTGCAGTAAATGCCTCGTGGCCAGGTGTATCGAGGAAAGTTACCATGCCGCGCGGCGTTTCAACGTGATAGGCACCAATATGCTGCGTGATACCGCCCGCTTCGCCACTAGCGACGCGACTACGACGAATATAATCCAGCAAGCTTGTTTTACCATGATCCACGTGACCCATTACGGTGACTACTGGTGGGCGCGATTCTAAAATCGCCTCAGCATGTTCGGCTTCTTCTAAGAACACATCAGGATCGTTAGGCGCCGCAGCCTGAGCTTTGTGACCCATTTCTTCCACCAAAATAATAGCGGTTTCTTGGTCTAGCACTTGGTTAATTGTAACCATCATGCCCATGCCCATTAACACTTTAATGACTTCTGCTGCTTTTACAGCCATTTTATGTGCCAAATCGGCTACAGTAATGGTTTCTGGCACTAGTATTTCATGCACAATTGGCTCAGTAGGCGCATTAAATGAGTGCTCTTGGTCGTCATCGTCGCGATGCGATCTGTGCTTACCTTTTGGTGAACGCCAACCTTGGCCAGCAGTGGTGTCGCCACGCGTTTTAAGACCGCGCTTTTTGCTCTCTTTATCATTCCAATCGGTGTTAGTGCCCTTGCTTTTTTTCGCATCTTTAGCCGCTGGTTTTGGTGCGCCTTCTTTAGCTACGGGTTTATGCAGTGTACCTTCTGAGAGTTTTGCAGCCTTGGCTTTCGCTGCCTCCGCTTCGGCTAGCTTGCGCGCCTCTTCGTCTAAACGGCGTTGCACAAGCTCTTGCTTTTTACGTACATCTTCCGCTTGCATGGCGGCTAAGGTTGCATGGCGTTTTGCTTCTTGCTCGCGAATGGCAACCTGCTCAGGCGTTAATACTTGTTTTTTAAGCGTTGTCGATTTTTTCTCAGGCTCAACCACTTCTGGCACAACTTCAGCCAGTTCTACTACCACTGCCGTTTCAAGCGCAGGCACTTCTATTTCAACCGCAACAGGCTCAACTACTGGCTGCACTACTTCAACCACCTCTTGTTCCAACACCGCTGGCACAACTTCAAGCACCTCTTTTATAGGTACGGTTTCTTCAGGCTCGCTTTCATCATGTACCAACACACGTTTTTTACGCACTTCAACTTGAATGGTGCGTGCTTTACCAGTGTTATCGGTTTTTTTAATTTCTGAGCTAGATTTACGTGTTAATGTAATTTTATTTTTAGGCGCAAGCGTTCCGTGCTCTTTACGTAAATGATCTAACAGCGCGGCTTTATCCGTCTCGCTTAACTGATCATCAGCCGCTGATTTACTAACTCCAGCACTCTTAAGCTGCTCTAATAACAATGCTGTTGGCAATTTTAGTTCGCCAGCAAATTGTTCTACGGTTGTTTGTGCCATCTTCTTGCTCCAGTATTCTTTTCTAAGCCTTATTGCTTAGCGTTACAACCTAATGCTTTTACTACATTGCTTGACCCTATTTTTAGTAGTCTAGCGATAAAGTCGCTCTATTTAAACCAAGGCGCACGCGCAGTCATAATGAGCGTTTTAGCGCGTTCCGCATCCATACTAGTCAACTCAACCAACTCATCAACAGCTAGTTCAGCCAAATCATCCATGGTTGAAACACCCTTAGAAGCCAATAAATGCGCAGTCTTATCATCCATACCATCCATTGTTAACAAATCATCGCTTGCCTCGTCCACTTTCTCTTCTTTGGCAATAGCCTCAGTTAAAAGTGCCGCGCGCGCGCGCGAACGTAATTCATTAATTGTATCTTCATCAAATGCATCAATTTCAGCCATTTCTGCTAGCGGAACGTAAGCGATTTCCTCTAAAGTACTAAAACCTTCTTGTACCAAAATATCAGCAACTTCTTCGTCAACGTCTAATTTTTCCATAAACAACTGGCTTACGTTTGAGTATTCGGTTTGGTTTTTCTCGGCCGCTTGCTCTTCGGTCAGAATATTCAATGTCCAGCCGGTTAATTCAGATGCCAAACGCACGTTTTGACCACTTCGACCAATCGCCAACGCCAATTGTTCTTCGTTCACTACCACGTCCATACTGTGTGCGTCTTCATCCACTACGATAGAAGAAACTTCAGCTGGCGCCATGGCATTAATCACAAATTGTGCAGGCTCCATGCTCCACAACACAATATCCACGCGCTCACCAGCTAACTCACCCGTCACTGCCTGCACGCGCGAACCACGCATGCCCACGCAAGTACCCACTGGATCCAGGCGCTGGTCATTCGTTTTAACGGCAATTTTTGAACGCAAACCAGGATCACGCGCTGCAGCACGAATCTCTAACAAGCCCTCTTCAATTTCTGGCACTTCTAACTCAAACAAACGCTGTAAAAATTCTGGTGCAACGCGCGATAAAATTAGCTGCGGGCCACGGCCACTGCGCTCAATACGCGATAAATAAGCACGCACGCGGTCACCCACACGCAAGTTTTCTTTCGGAATCATCGCTTCGCGCGGCAATAAACATTCAAGACGGCCAACTTCAATTAGCGCGTTACCTTTTTCCATGCGTTTGATCACACCTGTGACCAAACTCTCGTTACGTGCTAAAAAATCTTCTAAAATTTGCTCGCGCTCAGCTTCACGCACTTTTTGCAAAATCACTTGTTTCGCGGCTTGCGCGCCAATACGACCAAACGAGATAGACTCAAGCGGCTCTTCATAAAAATCGCCAATCACGCGACCTTTAGCGCGTTCGCTCTCTTCGTCAAATTGAAATGCTGAATTTTCTAGTAAGTCATATTCCACATACTGCCAGCGTCTAAATGTTTCGTACTCGCCACTTTCACGGTTAATAGAAACACGAATATCTGCATTTTCATCATGATTTTTTTTGGTTGCTGATGCCAATGCAAGCTCTAGGGCAGTAAAAATTACCTCTTTATTCACGTTCTTTTCGTGGGCTAAGGCATCTACCAATAATAAAATTTCACGACTCATTGCATTCTCCAACTATCAATATATTCTAATTAACTTTTTTAACTTTTACGCAATCTTAAATACTGGCTTAAAATACAGGACTTAAGCGTGCTTTATCTATATTGCTCAATGCCAGCTTGTAGGTCGCACCTTGAAAATCCATCAATACCTCACTGCCCTCTACGCCTTTTAAAATACCCAAAAACGTCTTACGCGGCAGCGTAGTATCAGTCGCATTTGCGCTTAAGTCTTTAACGCCCACGCGCAACTTAATCTGCGCACGCTCACCTATAAATCGTACAAAATCTTTTTCTTTTTTCAATACACGATCCATACCTGCCGATGAAATCTCCAGCCTATCGTATTCAATCTCATGATCAACCGTCAACACATTGCCCAATTGGTTACTCACCAACACACAATCATCAATATTCACGCTATCTTTAATGTCTACTGGGTTAAGCTTATCGATAAACACGCGCAACAATTTACCTCGATTCGAAATCTCAAGATCAACCAGCTCAAAACCAAGCTGAGCTACCGTTTTATCAATTAAGCCGTGCAAATCTTGCATTAATACTTATTCCTTAACACTTCACTTATGCTTACATAAACAGCAGAAACAAAAAATGGGCATGAAGCCCACTTAATTATTAGGTATTATAGCAATTTATTCCTTTATTTGGAATGACTTAATACAATTAAAACTGATAGCACTTTGATTTTCAAAGAGTTTCTTTCGTTTTTATCTAACAGATTTGAGATAATCCTCCAAAAAATGTCTTTAAATGCGCTTTATGTAGATTTTAACTCTTACTTTGCCTCTGTGGAGCAACAATTGCGCCCCGAGTTGCGTGGCAAGCCAATTGGCGTGCTGGCGGTGATGGCCGAAACCACATGCTGCATCGCCGCTAGTTATGAGGCAAAAGCGTTTGGTGTTAAAACAGGTACAGGTGTGCGCGATGCTCGTAAAATGTGCCGCGACATTATTTTTGTAGAAGCGCGGCCGCCGCTTTATGTGGAATATCACCACAAATTAATCGAAATTGTCGAAAGCTGTACACATGTTGAAAAAGTGCTTTCTATTGATGAAATGGTGTGTATTTTAACGGGTAGTCAACAAGTAAAAGAAAAAGCGCTTGATCTCGCTGCTAAAATTAAGCGCCAAATCAACAGGCAATATGAATTTATTCGTTGCTCTATCGGCATTGCACCTAATACTTTTCTTGCCAAAACCGCATCTAACATGCAAAAACCCGATGGCTGCGTGGTGATAGAAGAGTGTGATATTCCACAAAAATTATTTAGCTTAAACTTGCGCGCTTTAAACGGGATTGGTGTACAAATGCATGCGCGACTTGAACGTTACGGTATTGATTCTATTGAAAAATTATATGCCGCCAACAAGCAGCAACTACGTGCAGCTTGGGGCAGCATAGAGGGCGAACGATATTACGATAAGCTACGTGGCTTAGAACCGTATTATGTAAAAAACACGCGTAGCAGTCTAGGTCATTCGCACGTTTTGCCGCCTGAGCAACGTAATGTGCTGGCTGCTAAAGCGGTTTTACATCGATTGCTACAAAAGGCCGCTATGCGCATGCGCAGTTATGATTTAATGGCTTCCTACATCAGCGTAAAAATAAAATTGCGCCACAGAAAAACCAAGGAAACTGTA
The DNA here is from genome assembly GCA_025351225.1 of Methylotenera sp. Taxonomy (GTDB): domain Bacteria; phylum Pseudomonadota; class Gammaproteobacteria; order Burkholderiales; family Methylophilaceae; genus Methylotenera_A. Next base: position 11,961 of record JANXWL010000134.1, read on the forward strand.
CGTTTTTACAACGAGAGCGCTATTACAGCAACCGATAATAGCCTGAAGTTAACTGAAAACTTAGAAACACTGCTACGTACGTTTACGGGCATAGACATCCAACTTGAGCCAGTTGCAGTAGGCGTGAGCTTTAGTCATTTAAGTAATGCTAACGAATATATGGACGATTTATTTGCAGAAAAACCCAGCACATCCGAAAAAAAACTCAATGAAGCGCTAGATATCTTAAATTTAAAATATGGTAAAAATACTATTTATTTTGCTGGTGCGCACAATGCCTTGGCCAGTGCACCGATGCGTATAGCATTTAATTACGTACCTGATATGACTTAAAAAACTAGTTTGGCTAATTAATTACAGCATTAAGGAGTTTATCTTAATCCAACCAACTGGACAATGACTACAAAAAATCTTACTAATAGCTCTGTACTACAAAAGCAAAAGCCCTCACTATTTTCATAGAGAGGGCTTTTGTAGCGGCTGAGTTAATTGAATTAACGCAGCAACTGATATAAATAGCTTGGCGGTGACCTACTTTCGCATGCAAAAAGCATACTAT
>JANXWL010000135.1 GCA_025351225.1 Methylotenera sp.
ATAGTATGCTTTTTGCATGCGAAAGTAGGTCACCGCCAAGCTATTTATATCAGTTGCTGCGTTAATTCAATTAACTCAGCCGCTACAAAAGCCCTCTCTATGAAAATAGTGAGGGCTTTTGCTTTTGTAGTACAGAGCTATGATAAAACTCGGCTGCCACGCCGCCGTGTGATAAGCTTTGCCCTGCATTTGTTTTAAGATGATTAACCCATGCATCGCCAGAGAAAAAGCCTAAAGTTGATTTTGGAGAAATACCATAAAAGCTTTGATGTGGTTTACATGCTAGATGCTAATGAGCACGAGGGTTTGCAGGCGTTGTAGTTAAAGGTAAAGTATGTGGATGAAAATAAAAAATAAAATTAATCGTTATTTAATCACTATAATCCCTATTTTATTCTTTAATTAAAAAAGAATCGGAAGAAAGGTTTTAATTACAGAATGCATGAATTTTTAGATTATAGAACAATGCTATTTATGTCAGGCCTTTTTGCTATCATGTTATCTATATTCTTATTAGCCATCAATCGACGTACAGCAACATTACACGGACTAATCAGCTGGGCATGTGCAAACATTTTTGTTGGTATCGCAGTCTTTATTTTTATTCTCGATACCATTTCTATTGATATGCGTGCATTAGTAGGCGGCATATGCATGGTATTTGGAACAAGTTTTTATTTTTTAGCAATTATCACTTTTGAACAAACAATTTTGCTTAAAAAACAACCCATTATTTTTTTTGGTGCATTAACTTTTATTAATATATGTATTTTTTTGGCGATAAAAAGTACATATATTTCAGTACTATTTAATACTGGGCTGTGTATTATTTTGAGTATAAGTACCGCTTTATTGTTACTTAAATATTCGCCCCATCGCACATCATTAGAGCATCGTTTTACGGGCCTATTATTTTTAGTATTTGCTGGCCTAACTTTATATCGCTTAACTATTGCATCAACTGATCAAGACAACCCAATTGAATACTTAACCCATTGGAATCACAATGAAGTCACTTTTTTAGCTTGTATGTTAAGTGTCCTAGCTATCAACTTTGGTTATATCGAGATGCTGTATGCAAAGATAACAGAGCAATTGGGTCATGCAGCAGGACACGATTGGTTGACTGGTGCAATGAATCGCGGCAACTTAGAAAAAACTTACGATATCATTAAAGCAATATCCATGCGTGCAAAACAGCAACAAGCCATGTTGCTAATGGATTTAGATCACTTTAAGCGTATTAATGATAATCACGGTCATTTGTTTGGTGATAAAGTGATTTGCGCCTTTGTTAATGTGGCTAAAGAAACCATGCGAAATAGTGATGTAATAGGCCGTTACGGCGGCGAAGAGTTTTGCATATTAATGCCAAGTACGAATGAGCAAGAAGCAATGCTGTTGGCGGAACGTATCCGCTATAAATTTGAAAATCATCCATTAGCTTTCTATGATAAAGCGATTTACAGCACGGTAAGTATTGGTGTGTGCGATTCTAAGCAAGTTGGTAGGGAATTTAATGGTATGTTTGCCGCGGCAGACCAATCTTTATATGCTGCTAAAAAAGCGGGTAGGAATAAAGTGATCACCTATTCAAGTATTTCAGTTGATCATTCCGTAGTTATATAAACATAAGGTGCCAACGGGTAAGTGTGCCGCCCTGCAACAACTTTTATCTGCATGCGTTATAATCGAGTCATGACGCAAACAAATAGTTCTGCCAAAAAGCCAACTCAAAAGTTAGTGGTTGCTAATTGGAAAATGCACGGCAACCTTCAACAAAACGCCGTTTTGCTGGGCAATTTCGTTAAACATCTTTCAAGTTTAAAACACACGCAAGTGGTGGTTTGCTCGCCGTATCCTTATCTTGCGCAATTACAAAGCTTATTACAAAACACCCATATTGCTTGGGGCGCACAAAACGTGGCTAAAAGCGAGTTTGGTGCGTTTACGGGCGAGGTAAGCGCTTTGATGCTAGCGGATTTTGGTTGCAAGTTTGTGATTATTGGTCATTCGGAACGAAGTACTGCTTACTGTGAGTCGGACGAGAATATTGCCACAAAATTTGTGCATGCCAAAAAACACGGTTTAACGCCGATTTTGTGCGTAGGTGAGACATTGATAGAGCGCGAGGCCGGTGTAATGGAAATGGTAGTAGGTAAGCAGCTAGACGCCATTATTAACACACATGGCGCAGCAGTTTTTGCTAATACGGTGATTTCATACGAGCCAATATGGGCGATTGGCACGGGCTTGGCAGCCACACCAGAGCAAGCAAAAAGCATGCATTTGTTCATCCGAAATAAAATTGCCAACTTGAATTTAGACGCGGCTAATGAGTTAAAAATCCTCTACGGAGGCAGCGTAAACCCACAAAATGCGGTACAATTATTCGTAGTTGAAAGTATCGATGGCGGGCTGATTGGAAAATGCTCACTATACGCGCAAGAATTCGCAGAAATCTGCCTCGCAGCTGAGCAATCAGCAGCATAAAATGGCAAAACATCAGCAATAAAATAGGTAAAAACAATGGAAAACTTAGTCACAATTATTCATATTTTGGCGGCAGCAGGCGTTATTGGTTTGGTGTTGTTGCAACACGGTAAAGGCGCCGATATGGGCGCAGCGTTTGGTAGCGGCGCATCAGGCAGCTTGTTTGGCGTTAGTGGGTCATCTAACTTTATGAGTAAAGCCACCGCTATTTGTGTGGCCGTATTTTTTGCCACCAGCTTAACGCTAGCTTATATGGCAAGCCACCGTGCAGGCAATGGTAGTGTGGTAAAAGCTGCTGCTAAGGCACAAGAAATTAAATTTGACGATAAACCAGTTGAAACTAAATCGACAGAAACGACACCAAGCAATGCACCTGTTGCTGTGCCTGAGCCAGTTGGCAATGCCGCGAAAGATATTCCTAACTAAATTAGGGCTAGTCAAAATAGTTGCCGTCGTGGTGGAATTGGTAGACACGCAACCTTGAGGTGGTTGTGACTTAGGTCGTGAGAGTTCGAGTCTCTCCGTCGGCACCAAATTTAATAGGTACAAAAATAACAGGTATTCGTAGTTTGTTTGGTAGTTAACAGTTTGATTTAAAAGCCAAAAGCTAACAATTAAATGCAACTCATAAAGTTTGCTCATCTAGTTTTAGTACGTTAGGAAATTTCTGTGCTGGAAAATTATTTTCCAATTTTGTTGTTCATTTTAGTAGGCCTTGCGGTTGGGCTAGGGCCTCTTATCCTCGGTAAATTGGTTTCTCCTCATAAACCAGATTCTGAAAAAAACTCCCCCTACGAATGCGGTTTTGAGGCATTTGAAGATGCCCGCATGAAATTTGATGTGCGCTATTACCTTGTTGCTATTCTGTTTATTCTGTTCGATCTAGAGATTGCTTTTTTATTCCCTTGGGCAGTCACTTTGCGCGAATCTAGCGAAAAGGGTGCCTTTGTATTTTGGGCGATGATGCTGTTTCTGTTTGTTCTTGTGGTTGGCTTCATCTATGAGTGGGTGAAAGGAGCCTTGGAGTGGGATTAGAAGGCGTTTTAGAAAAAGGCTTCGTCACCACCACGCTAGATACGGTGATTAACTACACACGCACTGGCTCCATGTGGCCCATGACCTTTGGGCTGGCTTGCTGCGCGGTCGAGATGATGCATGCAGGCGCTTCGCGATACGATTTAGACCGCTTTGGGATTGTGTTTCGCCCTAGTCCGCGTCAATCGGATGTAATGATTGTAGCAGGCACGCTGGTGAATAAAATGGCACCAGCCTTACGCAAAGTCTACGACCAAATGGCAGAGCCGCGTTGGGTGATTTCGATGGGTAGCTGCGCTAATGGCGGTGGTTATTATCATTATTCATATGCAGTAGTACGTGGTTGCGACCGCATTGTGCCAGTGGATGTGTATGTGCCGGGATGCCCGCCCACGGCAGAGGCTTTGTTATACGGCATTATTCAGTTGCAAAAAAAAATTCGTCGCACTAATACTATTGCAAGATAAGCCAATTAAAAGCTAAGAACCAATAAAAATGTCCGCCAAACTAGACCAATTATCTGCACAATTAAAGCTAGCCTTGAGCGTGCATATCACTAAGCTAAACGTGGCTTTGAATGAAATTACCATTGAATGTAAGCCCGAAAATTACATAAATGTTTGCAGCAAGTTGCGCGATCATGCCGAGCTTAAGTTTGAGCAGCTGATTGACTTATGCGGCGTAGATTATAGTGACTACAAAGATGGCGCATACGAAGGCGCACGCTATGCGGTGGTGTTGCACTTGCTGTCGGTGAGCCTTAATCAGCGTGTGCGTTTACGCGTTTTTGCCCAAGATGACGATTTTCCTGTATTGCCAACGCTGGTCGATGTGTGGCCAGCGGCTAATTGGTTTGAGCGAGAAGCTTTTGATTTATTTGGCCTTATGTTTGAAAATCATCCTGATTTACGCCGTATTTTGACTGATTATGGTTTTGTAGGTCATCCGTTTCGTAAAGACTTTCCAGTGATTGGCAATGTTGAAATGCGTTACGACCCCGAACAGCAGCGCGTGATTTATCAGCCCGTTTCGATAGAGCTGCGCAACAACGTGCCGCGCGTTATTCGCGATGAAGGAAGTCATTCATAATGGCTGAAATACGTAACTATACGATGAACTTCGGCCCGCAGCATCCAGCCGCGCATGGCGTGCTGCGCTTGGTGCTAGAGCTGGATGGCGAGGTAATTCAGCGCGCTGACCCGCATATTGGTTTGCTACACCGCGCGACTGAGAAGCTAGCTGAGAACCGCACTTACCTGCAATCAATCCCTTACATGGATAGGCTCGATTACGTGTCGATGATGGCGAATGAACACGCCTATGTGATGGCGATTGAAAAGATGATGGGTATTACGGTGCCCGTTCGTGCGCAGTATATTCGTGTGATGTTTGACGAAATTACCCGTGTATTGAATCATTTGCTTTGGCTGGGTGCGCACGCGCTAGATGTAGGCGCCATGACGGTGTTTTTATACGCGTTTCGCGAGCGTGAAGATTTGTTCGATTGCTATGAAGCGGTTTCTGGTGCGCGTATGCATGCCGCGTATTATCGGCCTGGTGGCGTGTATCGCGATTTGCCAGACCGTATGCCGCAGCACGAAACCACTAAATTTCGTAGCGCCAAAGCCATCAATAAGCTCAATGAAAATCGCCAAGGCAGTTTATTAGATTTTATTGAAGATTTCACCAAACGTTTCCCCACTTATATCGATGAATACGAAACTTTGCTAACAGATAACCGTATCTGGAAGCAGCGTACGGTGGGCATTGGCGTTGTATCGCCAGAACGCGCACTGGCACTCGGTTTTACTGGGCCGATGTTGCGTGGTAGCGGCATTGAATGGGATTTACGTAAAAAGCAACCTTACGAAGTATATGCCAACTTAGATTTTGATATACCTGTCGGCGTAAATGGTGATTGTTACGATCGCTATTTGGTGCGTATGGAAGAATTTAGACAATCCAATAATATTATTAAGCAATGTATTACTTGGCTTCGCGCCAACCCAGGTGATGTGATTACGCGTGACAACAAAGTTGCGCCGCCAGACCGTGAAGGCATGAAAACCAATATGGAAGACATGATTCACCACTTTAAATTATTTACCGAAGGCTTTCACGTGCCAGCGGGCGAGGTCTATGCGGCGGTGGAACACCCAAAAGGTGAGTTTGGCATTTATATGGTTTCAGATGGTGCAAATAAACCATATCGCTTAAAAATTCGTGCGCCAGGTTATCCGCACCTAGCTGCGTTAGATGAAATGACCAGAGGCCACATGATTGCTGATTTGGTGGCAATTATAGGCACGCAAGATATTGTTTTTGGTGAGATCGATAGGTAGTGGAATGTTGATTTTTAGGCCACAGAGTTCACGGGGAGTACAGAGAAGTGCTTAATTGAATTTTTAATAATGTGTATAAATTTGGACAGTAGTTGAGTAAACAAATAAAGTTTTAAGTAATTGGTTTTTAAAAAGATTTTCTCTGTGAACTCTGTGTTCTCTGTGGCTAAATTAGAAATTAAAATGTTATCAAAACAAGCAATTGAAAAAATAGATTACGAGCTGACAAAATACCCTGCCGATAAGCGTCAGGCAGCGGTGATGAGTGCTTTGCGTATCGTGCAAACCGAGCACGGTTGGCTCTCAAAAGATAGTATCAGTGACGTTGCTAGCTATTTGCGCATCCCTGAAATCGCTGCGCTTGAAGTGGCGACGTTTTACAATATGTACGATTTAGTGCCAGTTGGCCAATATAAAATTAGTATTTGCACCAATATTTCGTGCATGTTGCGCGACAGCGATAGCATTGTGAATCACTTGCAAACCAAGCTGGGTATTGGTTTTAATGAAGTGACGGCTGATGGAAGGTTCTGCTTAAAAGAAGGTGAGTGCATGGGCGCATGCGGTGGTGCGCCACTGATGATTGTGAATAACCATACCATGCACGAATTTTTAACGCCTGAAAGCGTAGATGCTATTTTGGAAGATTTAAGTCAGAAAGCCCTTAAATAATGGCGACCAAAAATATAGATAGCAGCAAGCCCAAAGTAATAAAGCCAGTAGCGAGTGACCCCAAAGGCCAAACTTTACTTTGCTTACGTACATTAACCGAAGAAAATCCAGCTTCATTAGCCGCATACGAAAAGCTTGGTGGCTACGCACAGCTTAAAAGAGTCGTTACCGATAAAGTAAAAGCGGTTGACATTATTAGCCAAGTTAAAATGTCTGGCTTACGTGGGCGCGGCGGTGCGGGCTTTCCGACTGGTCTTAAATGGAGCTTTATGCCGCGCTATTACGACGGCACAAAATACCTTGTTTGTAATAGTGATGAGGGCGAACCGGGCACCTTTAAAGACCGCGATATATTGCGCTATAACCCGCATCAATTAATTGAAGGCATGGCGATTGCCGCCTATACATTAGGTGCACGCGTTGGTTACAACTATATTCACGGCGAGATTTGGCAAGATTATGATATTTTTGAAAATGCTTTGCACGAGGCAAAAGCTGCGGGTTATTTAGGTGAGAACCTATTTGGCACAAACTTTAGTTTCGATTGTTACGCAGTACATGGTTACGGTGCTTATATTTGCGGCGAAGAAACCGCGTTGATTGAATCGATTGAAGGCAAAAAAGGTCAGCCACGCTTTAAGCCGCCATTCCCTGCTAGTTATGGCGTGTTTGGCAAGCCAACCAATGTGAATAACACAGAAAGTTTCGCGTCAATTCCGTGGATATTGCAGCATGGCGGCCAAGCATTTTCTGATTTGGGCGTGCCAAACTCAGGTGGTACAAAATTGTTTTCAGTATCGGGTCATGTTGAAAAGCCTGGTAACTACGAAGTAAAAATGGGTATACCATTTACTGAGCTACTAGATTTAGCTGGTGGTGTTTGGAAAGGGCGAAAACTCAAAGCAGTAATCCCTGGTGGGCCTTCTACAGCAGTAATGACGGCAGAAATGATTGCGAATGCAACAATGGATTATGACGGCCTAAGTAAGGCAGGCTCTAGCTTAGGTGCGGGCAGTATGATTGTGATGGACGACACAACTTGTATGGTAAAAACGCTAAAGCGCTTAAGTTACTTTTTTTATGAAGAAAGTTGTGGTCAATGTACACCTTGCCGCGAAGGCACGGGCTGGGTGTATCGTGTACTTAGTCGCATTGTAGATGGCAAAGGTAAAATGGAAGATTTGGAGTTGCTGACGAGTGTAAGTAACAATATTTCTGGCCGCACTATATGTGCGCTCGGCGATGCAGCAGCAACGCCTGTATTGAGCTTTATTAAGCATTTTAGACCAGAGTTTGAATATTATATTGCTCATGGCAAAAGCATGGTTGACGGAAAATGAAAAATCTATTTTGTGAGCATATTGCTACGTTGCGCGGTACTCAAAATCCTCATGTACTTTATGTATATTCTGGTTTCTGCGTGCCGTGCGCCTAGCACTATATCTCACTAAAATAAATTTTAGAGATTGAATAATGTTAAATATTGAAATAGACGGCAAAGCACTCGAGGTCGAACATGGCAGCACCATCATTGATGCGGCTGACAAGGTTGGTATTGCCATTCCACGTTTTTGCTACCATAAAAAATTATCTGTCGCGGCTAATTGCCGTATGTGCTTGGTACAAGTAGAGCGATTTAATAAGCCACTGCCTGCCTGTGCCACACCTGTGGCTGATGGCATGAAGATTTTTACACGCAGCAAAGAAGCGATTGAAGCACAAAAAAGCGTGATGGAATTTTTACTAATTAATCACCCCTTAGATTGCCCGATTTGCGACCAAGGTGGTGAATGCGATTTACAAGATATTGCGGTGGCCTATGGTACAAGCGGGTCGCGCTATACTGAAGAAAAGCGCGTAGTGTTTAATAAAAATATTGGCCCATTAATTAGTACAGATATGACGCGCTGCATTCAGTGCACACGCTGCGTACGTTTTCTAAAAGAAGTCGGTGGTATGCAAGAGCTAGGCTTGGTTGGCCGCGGCGAGCACGCGGAAATTACCGCTTATGTCGATAAAAGTGTCAATTCAGAGCTTAGTGGAAATATCATTGATTTGTGCCCTGTAGGCGCGCTAACCAGTAAGCCATTCCGCTATTCTGCTCGCAGTTGGGAGCTAACTCGCAGGCTAAGCATTGCGCCGCATGATGGCTTGGGTTCGCACATTGAAGTGCATGTTAAAGATAACAAAGTCATGCGTGTATTGCCGCGTGAAAAAGAAAGCATTAACGAGTGCTGGTTATCAGACCGCGACCGTTATTCTTACGAAGGCTTAAACAGCCCAGATCGTTTAAAAGTACCGATGATTAAGCATAACGGCGCTTGGCAAGAAACAGACTGGAAAACCGCTTTAGAATTTGCTGCGGGTCAATTAAAAGATATTACTAATCATCATGGGGCTGAGAGCTTAGGCGTATTGGTCTCACCAAACAGCACCATGGAAGAAGGCTATTTAATCAAGCAATTAGCAACAGGTTTGGGTTGTGGTAATGTGGATTATCGCCTGCGTCAAACCGATTTTAGGTTAGATGGCAAACGTGTTGGCACACCTTGGATGGGCTGTAATATTCAAGAAATAGAAGAGCTAGACCGTATTTTGATTATCGGTAGCAATTTACGCAATGAACATCCGCTGTTGGCGCAACGCTTTCGTAAAGCAGTTAACAATGGCGCGGAGCTGTCGATAGTAAGTCCGCTCGATAATAATCCACTGATGGATATTGCGCATAAAGTGATTGTGCGCCCCAATGACATGGTGAATGTGCTTGGGCAAATTCTTAAAGCCATGTCAAAGTTACAGCGCTTGTCTTTATGCTTGCCACCCACTTTAGAAAACCTACTTAGCAACATCAAAGTGCGCGACAACACGCAAGCCATGGCTGAAAGCTTGGCTGGTTTAGCAGGTTTGACGGGCGAGGTTGATTTAATTGCACCAAAAGTAGGTATTTTCTTGGGTAATATGGCCTTAAGTGACCCAAGATTTACCGAAATGTATAGCATGGCAGAGGCGATTGGCGGAATTTGTGGTGCAAAAGGTGGCATATTGCCTGCTGCCGCTAACAGCACTGGCATGCACTTAATGGGCGTGATGCCAGCTCCCACAGGCATGCACGCTCGCGCTATGCTAGAGGTGCCGCGCAAGGCTTATTTATTACTCAATATTGAGCCTGAGCTAGATTGCCAACACGCCGCGCTGGCAAAAGCGGCCATGGCGCAGGCTGAGTGTGTGGTGGCCTTGACGGCTTTTAAATCAGAGGCGCTAGAAAACGCTGACGTATTGCTGCCAATCGCGCCGTTTACCGAGACTTCTGGCACATTTATGAGTATGGAAGGGCGCGTACAAAGTTTTGTTGCCGTCACCAAGCCGCTCGGCGAGTGCCGCCCTGCATGGAAAGTATTGCGCGTGTTAGCGAATACATTGGGCTTGCCAGGCTTTGATTTTGATAGCAGCGAAGATGTGAAAACTAAAATTTTTAATGGTGAAAAACCCTCGAGCGTGGTGTGGCGCAGTTTGAATAATAACTTGAAAGAGTTGGTCGAGATTCAAGTCAACATCAAGCAATACGGCCTACAGCGCATTGGCGAAGTGCCGCAATATGAGTCTGATCCAATTGTGCGCCGCTCAGCACCCTTGCAAAAAACCAAGTACAACACACAGCCAATGGCGCGTATGCGCGCTGAGCAACTAACCTTGCTGGGGCTTGCTGATGGCGATACTGTGCTCGCCAAGCAAGATAAAGGTAGTGCAGAGCTACAAGTAAAGCTAGATAACCACGTGGCGATGGGTTGTGTGCGCGTAACGGCAGCGCATGAAGGCTCAGTGGGTCTAGGCGATTTGATGGGCGATATTACTATTGAAAAAATTATCGTATCGAAAGTGTCAGTCGATAATACTGCAATAGATGCAGAGGCAACTGCATGATGCAGCTTCTAGCCAATTTGTTTGGTAACTACTGGCCTGCGGTGCAGCTAACCAGCTGGACACTAATTAAAATTATTGCTATTGTCGCGCCGCTAATGGGGGCAATTGCCTATTTAACGCTGGCGGAGCGTAAGGTGATTGGCTATATGCAAGTGCGCATTGGGCCAAATCGCGTTGGGTATTTTGGTTTGCTACAACCGCTAGCAGATGGCGTTAAATTGTTGTTTAAAGAGATTATTTTACCTTCAGCATCCAGCAAGGCCTTGTTTTTTATTGGCCCCGTGTTGGCAATTGCACCAGCCTTTGCGGCTTGGGCAGTAATTCCTTTTGATGGTACAAAAGTATTGGCTAACATTGATGCGGGGTTGCTGTATATTTTGGCGATGACATCAGTTGCGGTGTATGGCGTAATTATTGCGGGTTGGGCAAGCAACTCAAAATATGCGTTTTTAGGCAGTTTGCGCTCTGCCGCGCAAATTGTGTCCTATGAAATTGCCATGGGTTTTGCGCTAGTCGGCGTGTTAATGTGCGCGAATTCGCTTAACCTAGGCAAAATCGTAATGGGGCAGGCAGGCGGATTTTTACATTGGTATTTTATCCCGCTATTTCCGCTATTTATTGTGTATTTTATTAGCGCGGTGGCTGAGACTAACCGCGCGCCGTTTGACGTAGCAGAAGGTGAATCTGAAATTGTCGCTGGCTTTCATGTGGAATATTCTGGCATGGCGTTTGCGATATTTTTCTTAGCCGAGTACGCGAATATCTGGTTGGTATGTGCACTGGCAGCCACTATGTTTTTAGGTGGATGGTTGTCCCCATTCCCATTTTTACCAGACAGTATTTTCTGGTTTTTGGCCAAAATGTGCTTTTTGGTCTTTTTCTTTTTATGGTTTCGGGCAACTTTTCCGCGCTACCGTTACGACCAAATCATGCGCTTAGGTTGGAAAGTATTTATACCAATTACCTTGGTGTGGATTATTTTTGTCGGCGCGATGATGCAAACGCAATGGGGATATTTGTTCCATTAAATTATGTTGAGAACTATTAAAAATACATTAAGTAGCTTGATGCTGTGGGAGCTGCTAAAAGGCATGGCACTCACAGGTCGTTACCTTTTCGCGCGCAAAATTACTATTCAGTATCCTGAGGAACGTACGCCTCAGTCACCACGTTTTCGTGGCCTACACGCGTTACGTCGCTACCCGAATGGTGAAGAGCGTTGCATTGCTTGCAAGCTGTGTGAGGCCGTTTGCCCTGCATTGGCGATTACGATTGAATCGGAACAACGTGAAGATAATACGCGCCGCACTACACGCTATGATATTGATTTAACTAAATGTATATTTTGCGGCCTGTGCGAAGAATCTTGCCCTGTGGATAGTATTGTTGAAACGCGTATTTTTGATTATCACGGCGAACAACGCGGCGATTTGCTATACACCAAAGAAATGTTGCTGGCGGTGGGCGATAAACACGAGAAACAGATTGCGGCTGACAGAGCGCAGGACAAGAGTTTTAGATAAGACACTTTAGATCATAATTATAAATGATGATATTTACCGACTTTGTTTTTTATACTCTAGCAGCTATTTTGCTGTTCGCAAGCATTCGTGTGATTACCACGCGCAACCCAGTGCATGCGGCCTTACACCTCGTGTTAGCATTTTTTACCGCAGCGGGCATTTGGTTGCTGTTGGAGGCAGAGTTTTTAGCGATTGCCTTGGTTTTGGTCTACGTGGGCGCGGTGATGGTGCTGTTTTTATTCGTGGTGATGATGCTCGATATTAATATTGACAAGCTACGCGAAGGCTTTTGGGAGTATTTGCCAATGGCGGGCATCATCGGCTTGCTAATGGCGGTCGAAATGGTGATGGTATTAAGCGGCAAGTATTTTATAGCGGCTAAAGTTGCTTCAAAAGTAGCTAACTATAGCAATACCGCAGAACTTGGCCGTGTGTTGTATACCGATTATTTACTGCCATTTGAACTAGCTTCGGTGGTGCTATTAGTGGCGATTGTAGCAGCGATTGTACTCACATTGAGAGACCGCAAAGAAAGTAAATCGATGAACCCATCTGAGCAAGTATTGGTGAAAAAAGCAGATCGCCTGCGTATTGTAAAAATGGACGCAGTGATAGAAGTAGCTGCGGCTGAAGCTAAAACCGAGGAAAAATCATAATGCTAGGTTTTAAATGGTAACTTTGTCGCACTATTTGATTTTAGGCGCGCTGCTGTTTGCAATCAGCGTGATTGGTATTTTTTTAAATCGCAAAAATGTGATTATTTTGCTAATGTGTATTGAGTTGATGTTATTGGCGGTGAATTTAAATTTCATTGCCTTCTCGCATTATTTAAACGATATTGCTGGCCAGGTATTTGTATTTTTTATCCTCACGGTTGCAGCGGCAGAATCCGCTATTGGCTTGGCTATTTTGGTGGTGCTATTCCGTAATTTACGCACCATTAATGTGGACGATTTGAACTCTTTAAATGGTT
>JANXWL010000063.1 GCA_025351225.1 Methylotenera sp.
CCCCAAGGTTGTGAGTTAATCCCCAACCCCATTAATCGGGTGGCTGGTTTTAGTATTAATGAACATTATTTTGTACCGGGCTTTCCTGCCATGGCACACCCAATGATGGAATGGGTGCTTGATACCTATTACAAACACCTGTTTCACCAAACTCAATATTGTGAGCAATCGATTATTGTGGTGGATGGCATTGAAAGCCAACTGATTGATTTAATGAATGAAACGCTACAAAAATATGCAGAAATTAAAATATTTAGCCTGCCCAAACTCAAACCAAATAGACAAATCGAGCTGGGTGCAAAAGGTGCACCAGAACAAGTGAAGCTTGCCATGCAAGATTTAAAAGTAGGGGTTAGTAAAATTGGTTTTGCTTGGCGCGAGTTTACATAAAATGCAATGCAGGCCTAGTTGCGGCGCATGTTGCATTGCGCCATCCATCAATAGCCCAATCTCAGGCATGCCAAGCGGCAAACCTGCGGGAATGCGTTGCATTCAGCTGGATAATGAAAATCGCTGCATGCTTTTTGGCAAGCCAGAGCGCCCTGCGTTTTGCGGTAGTTTGCAACCGAGCATAGCAATGTGCGGTGATGAATCTTTGGAAAATCCGCGCGAATATGCAATTGCTTGGTTAACACAATTAGAAGCTGCAACTAAGCCTGCTTAAAGGCCGGTTTAGAGAAACTTAAAGATTAGTATCAAGCGTTTCGCGCATGCACAGCACCGCCAAAAAGCTTAAGCCCGCCATGCCAGACAAATAATAACCAACCCAAGTAAGGCCACCCGCATCTACCAGCCATTGCGAAGCGGCAGGCGCAAACGATGCGCCTAAAATACCGCCGAGCTGATACGCCAAACCTGCGCCTGTATAGCGAGTTGCAGTAGCAAACTGTTCTGGCAAAAACGCACCCATCGGTGCGAATGTTGCCCCCATTAACAGCAACGCTAGCGATAGAAAGACGGTGATTTGCAGGCTTGAGCCGCTGGCCATTAAAGGCGCGAGCGCAAAGCCTAAGATAATCGCAAAAAAGCTGCTAATCAGCAACACAGGCTTACGGCCAAATTGGTCTGAAAGCTTTGCTGATATTGGCGTGGCGGCGGCCATAAATAGCACTGCAACACAGAGCATGCCCAAAAAATCACTGCGCGGAATATGCAGCGTTTTAGTGCCATAACTTAAGCAAAAAACCGTGGCGGTGTAAAATAAATTGTAACAAACCGCTATGGCCAACGCACCCAAAAGAACGGGTTTAATATGCGTTTTAAGTAAGCTAAATAACGGTACTTGTTTTGAGTGGGGGTATGATTGCTGTTGCGCTAGCACCATAGCAAATACAGGCGTTTCGGCCAATTTAAAGCGCACGTACAAACCCACCAGCACCAGCAAAGCACTAGCAAAAAACGGTATGCGCCAGCCCCAAGTTTTAAATTGCGTATCGCTTAACACTAGCGAAAGCCCTAAAAAACTAAGCGTTGCAAACAAAAACCCAATAGAAGGCCCAAGTTGTGGAAACATGCCAAACCAGCCGCGTTTGCCTACTGGCGCGTGCTCTGTGGCCAATAGTGCCGCACCGCCCCACTCGCCGCCCAAGCCTAAACCTTGGCAAAATCGCAACACGCACAACAACACGGCTGCGCTTGTGCCTAGCGTTGCATAACCTGGCAAACAGCCAATCAGCAAAGTTGAGATACCCATGACAAGCATTGACGCGGCTAATGTGGATTTTCTGCCGATTTTATCACCAAAATGGCCAAACACAATTGCACCAACTGGTCGAGCGACAAAGGCAATGCCGAATGTTAAAAATGCATTTAATGCTTGCGCGGCGGGGTCGCTGGCGGGGAAAAACACTTGCCCAATAACCAAGGCCGCAGCAAAAGCATAAATATAAAAATCGTAAAACTCAATAGCCGTACCAATAAAGCTGGCAAAAGCAATGTGCTTAAGTGAAGGCGGCGCTGAAGGTGTCGCAGAAATTGGGCGATTCATGACCGCAATTGTAACCGTAAAATTTGCAACTTTTGGTTCTCTCAAATAGCAATTGCGTATAAAATAAGCAACTCACAAAAAATAATACATTCATGCAAATTGGCAATCACGTATTGAAGAACAACCTTGTCGTCGCCCCTATGGCAGGCGTGACGGATAGGCCTTTCCGTCAGCTTTGCAAAAAGCTTGGTGCGGGCTTGGCAGTTTCTGAAATGGTGACTTCAAATTCGCTACTTTACGGAAGCGAGAAAACTCGGCGCCGCGCGAACCACGAAGGTGAAGTTGACCCAATCTCGGTACAAATTGCCGGTGCTGATCCAAAGATGATGGCAGAAGCTGCCAAATATAATGTTGATAACGGCGCACAGATTATCGACATTAACATGGGTTGCCCAGCCAAAAAAATCTGCAATGTGATGGCAGGTTCTGCGCTATTAAAGGACGAGCCACTAGTTTCACAAATCTTAAAAGCGGTGGTGGGCGCGGTGAATGTACCTGTCACTTTAAAAATTCGTACTGGTTGGGATAAACAAAATCGCAATGCGGTAATGATTGCCAAAATGGCCGAAGATGCTGGCGTGCAAGCGCTGGCAATGCATGGCCGTACGCGTGCGTGCTTATACATGGGTGATGCAGAATACGATACGATTGCTGCGGTTAAGCAAGCGGTTAAGATTCCGTTAATTGCCAATGGCGACATTACCACGCCCGAGAAAGCCAAATATGTGCTGGATTACACGGGTGCCGATGCGGTGATGATTGGCCGTGCAGCACAAGGCAGGCCATGGATATTCCGTGAAATTGAGCATTATTTAAAAACAGGTGCACATTTATTGCCGCCAACGGTAGAAGAAATTCACACCGTGATGTTAGAACACATTAATGATTTATATGGCTTTTATGGCGATATTGCAGGCATGCGCGTCGCGCGCAAGCATATTTCTTGGTACACCAAAGGCTTGGCGGGCTCGGCTAGTTTCCGCCATAACATGAACACCTTGCAGACCATCGAACTGCAACAAGCTGCCATTAACGATTTTTTTTCTGAGCTAAAAACTAAAAATGAGCGCTTGGTTTATATTGAAAATCTTGCCGATGTAGATACTGACGAGGCGCTTGCTGCGTAAGCCTATGAAAATCAATAGTACCGAAAACTGCAGTTTATCAATGAGTGTAAAAGCCTCGTTAGACGATTACTTTATGCACCTTGACGGTCAACCGCCACATGCCATTTACGATATGGTATTGGGTTGCATAGAAAAGCCCATGCTGGAATACGTATTGCATAAAGTTGGCGGAAACCAGTCAAAAGCCGCAGAAATGCTAGGCCTCAATAGAAATACCTTACGAAAAAAAATGGCCGAATACGGCCTTCAATAACCTTCAACTTTACTTAAGAGTGTCACATGGCTGTCATCAAAAGAGCACTGATTAGCGTATCCGATAAATCAGGCATACTCGAACTTGCAAGCGCATTAATCAAACTGAATATCGAAATTTTATCGACAGGCGGCACAGCCAAACTGTTTCGTGATAACCATATCGCGGTGACAGAAGTGGGTGATTACACGGGCTTTCCAGAGATGTTAGACGGCCGCGTTAAAACGCTGCACCCAAAGGTACATGGCGGCATACTCGGCAGGCGTGATTTGCCAGACCACGTTGCGACCATGCAAGCGCATGACATTCCCAATATCGACATGGTGATTGTGAATTTATACCCGTTTGAGGCAACCGTTGCCAAGCCAAACTGCACGTTAGAAGATGCCATTGAAAACATCGATATTGGTGGCCCAGCTATGGTGCGTAGTGCCGCCAAAAACTGGAAAGATGTTGCTGTACTAACCGATGCCAGCCAATATCAGGCTGTGATTGATGAGCTGAATAGTACGGGCGCACTGGCAGAAAAAACCACATTTGCGCTCTCTGTTGCCGCGTTTAACCGCATTAGCAATTACGATGCAGCGATTAGCGATTATTTATCTAGCTTTAATGCGGACGGCACGCGTAACGCATTTCCTGCGCAAACTAATGGCCGTTTTGTAAAATTGCAAGATTTACGCTACGGCGAGAACCCACATCAAGAAGCAGCGTTTTATCGCGATTTATACCCAGCACCTGGCAGCCTTGTGACTGCAACGCAACTACAAGGAAAAGAACTCAGTTATAACAATATTGCTGATGCTGATGCGGCTTGGGAAGCGGTAAAATCGTTCACAAGTACTGCTTGTGTCATTGTGAAGCATGCAAACCCATGCGGCGTGGCAGTTAGTAATAATGCATTTGAGGCTTACAGCAAAGCCTTTCAAACTGATCCTAGTAGCGCGTTTGGTGGCATTATTGCCTTTAACACGACTGTAGATAAAACAGCTGCCGAGGCTGTCAGCAAGCAATTTGTAGAAGTGTTAATCGCGCCAGATTTTACTGCTGAAGCCCTAGCCATTTTTTCAGCAAAAGCCAATGTGCGCGTATTAAAAATCGCATTGCCAAAAGGTGGCGCAACTGCGTGGGAGCAAGGTCGCAACTCACACGACATCAAACGTGTGGGGTCTGGCATTCTTATTCAAACCGCTGACAATCACGAAATCGCGGAAAGCGATTTAAAAATCATCAGCGCAAAACAACCAACGCCAGCTCAATTACAAGATATGCTATTTGCATGGAATGTAGCGAAATATGTAAAAAGTAATGCGATCGTGTTTTGCGGTAATGGCATGACATTAGGCGTGGGTGCAGGCCAAATGAGCCGCATCGACAGCACTAAAATCGCCATTATTAAAGCGCAAAATGCAGGTTTAAGTTTGCAAGGCTCTGTTGTCGCATCTGATGCATTCTTTCCGTTCCGTGATGGCATTGACGCGCTTGCTGCCGCGGGTGCAAGCTGCGTGATTCACCCAGGTGGCAGCATGCGGGATGAAGAAGTGATTGCGGCTGCAGATGAGCATGGTTTGGTGATGGTCACTACTGGCATTCGACATTTTAGGCACTAGGCTTTAAATCGTTTAATCATATGAAAATATTAGCATCATGAAAATATTAGTTATTGGTAGTGGCGGTCGTGAGCATGCTTTAGCTTGGAAAATCGCGCAGAATAAAGAAGTGAGCCGCGTCTACGTGGCACCTGGCAATGCCGGCACAGCAACGGATCCAGACATGATGAACGTGCCAATTAGTAGCGTAAAAGATTTACTCGAATTTGCGCAAAAAGAACAGATTCATCTCACCATCGTTGGCCCTGAAGCGCCTTTATCACAGGGCGTAGTAGATGTCTTCCGCGCCAATGGTCTCAAAATTTTTGGCCCAACCAAAGCAGCGGCACAATTAGAATCCAGTAAAGATTTCGCCAAAGCGTTTATGCTGAGGCATAACATTCCAACGGCGGCTTATGCAACCTTTACCGATGCCGAAAAAGCCCATGATTATGTGAACCTACAAGGCGCACCAATTGTGATTAAAGCCGACGGCTTGGCGGCGGGCAAAGGCGTCGTTGTAGCAATGAACGAAACAGAAGCGCATGCAGCGATTGATGCCATGTTATCTGATAATAAGCTGGGCTCAGCAGGATCTAGAGTCGTGATTGAGGAATTTTTAACAGGCGAAGAAGCCAGTTTTATTGTGATGGTGGACGGAAAAAATATTCTCGCCCTTGCTACCAGCCAAGATCATAAATGCCTATTAGATGGCGACCAAGGGCCGAATACTGGTGGAATGGGGGCGTATTCGCCCGCACCAGTAGTGACGCCAGAAATTCATGCCAAAGTTATGCGTGAAATTATCCGTCCCACCGTTGAAGGCATGGCTGAAGACGGCATTCCATACACGGGATTTTTGTACGCGGGCTTGATGATTTCGCCAGACGGTTCTGTGAAAACGCTAGAATTTAATTGCCGCATGGGCGACCCTGAAACGCAACCGATTATGTTACGACTTAAGAGTGATTTTGTAGCCTTGGCAGAGCATGTGGTGAATGGTACGCTTGATTTGGCTGAAACCGAATGGGATAGGCGCACCGCATTGGGCGTGGTAATGGCGTCATACAATTATCCTGATACGCCAAGATTAAATGATGAAATTACTGGCTTACCTAAAAATCTAGAAGATGCTCAAGTGTTCCATGCAGGTACTACTTTAGAAAATGGAAAAGTTCTCACTAGCGGTGGGCGTGTCTTATGCGTAACCGCACTGGGTGAAACCGTGAAATTTGCGCAACAACAAGCGTACAAAATAGTAGATGAAATTAAGTTTGATGGCGCGCAATACCGCACCGATATTGGCTATCGCGCTGTTAAAGGTTAATGCGTATGACGCAAGCACTTGATCCATCAGCTGTTTTAAAATACCTGCATGGCTTGCAAAGCCGCATTATCGAGGCGCTAGAGCTAGTCGATGGCAAAACTTTTTTGCATGACAGTTGGAATCGTCCAGAAGGCGGCGGTGGCAATAGTTGCATGCTAGAAGGTGGTAATGTATTTGAGCGCGCAGGCGTTGGCTTTTCACACGTGCTTGGTAATAAGCTACCGCCAGCAGCTACAATCGCGCATCCCGAGACGGCAGGCCGCGCTTGGGAAGCAATGGGCGTTTCGCTAGTGTTGCATCCGCGCAACCCTTATGTGCCAACCGTGCACATGAATATTCGCTTTTTTGTGGCAAAAGCAACTACAGAAACTGATGAGGATATTTGGTGGTTTGGTGGTGGCATGGATCTCACGCCCTATTACGGCTTTGTTGAAGATTGCAAGCACTTTCACCGCACCAATAAAACTGCACTAGATGTTTTTAATCCAAGTTATTACCCAGCATTTAAAAGACATTGTGACGAATATTTTTACCTAAAACACCGCAAAGAACCACGCGGCATTGGCGGTATTTTCTTTGACGATTTTAACGAGCTTGGATTTGAACAAAGCTTTGCACTGCAGCGCGCCGTTGGCGATAGCTTTTTACAAGCTTATTTGCCTATTTTACAGCGGCGCAAGGATACACTATACGGTGAGCAAGAACGCGATTTTCAAGCATACCGCCGTGGTCGTTATGTGGAGTTTAACTTGGTGTTTGATCGAGGTACGCTGTTTGGCCTGCAATCAAACGGCCGTACCGAATCCATCCTGATGTCGATGCCACCGATTGTAAAATGGCGCTATGATTGGAAGCCCGAAAATGGCAGCGCTGAGGCCAAGCTGTATAGTGACTTTTTAATTGATCGCAACTGGATTTAAAGACGTTTAATCATTTAACTGAAAAATTGTTGTAAACTACCTATAAACAAGGGAGAAATCAATATGTTACAACAACTGTTACGCACCAAATCCGTCGTCCCACACGGCACTAGCGGCCTAAAAAAATGTCTTACCGCCTTCGATTTAGCCCTACTCGGCATTGGCTGCGCCATTGGTACTGGCATATTTGTGCTCACTGGCTTGGCTGCGGCCACACAATCGGGCCCTGCTGTTGTGCTTTCATTTATTTTTGCAGGTATTGCTTCGGGTTTCGCAGCACTTTCTTATGCTGAGCTGGCTGCCTCTGTTGGCGGCTCTGGTAGTGCCTATGGTTATAGCTACGTGGCATTTGGCGAACTTATTGCTTGGGTAATGGGTTGGATTTTGCTACTGGAATACGGCGTAGGTGCGGCGGCCGTTGCCAACGGCTGGGCGGGCTATTTTGTCACAACTCTCGCAAACTTTAATATGCATTTGCCCGATGCGCTCACCAAAGCACCCATGATGGGCGGCAGCATTAACTTACCTGCATTTGCGATTATTTGGATATTGACGGCGTTGTTAATTTTAGGCGTAAAAGAAAGTGCGCGCGTCAACAACATCATTGTCGTCATCAAGCTATCGACGATCGCCATTTTTATTACACTAGCAATCGGCCATTTAAATACCGCAAACTGGCAGCCGTTTATGCCGTTTGGTTGGTTTAGCACGCTGGATAACGGCAAAAATATTGGTGTGCTGGCTGGTGCGTCGCTGGTGTTTTTTGCCTACTTTGGCTTTGATGCAGTTTCTACCGCAGCGGAAGAATGTAAAAACCCTCAACGCGATTTGCCAATTGGTTTGCTAGCCTCGCTAGCGTTTTGTACCATCGTTTATATTATCGTGTCAGGCTTACTGACAGGTATTGTGCCTTATACTGAGCTGAATACTGCATCGCCAGTGGCTTATGCGCTCACCAAGCTTGGCTACACATGGGCATCTACCTTAGTTGCTACGGGCGTCTTAGCAGGTTTAATTACTGTGTTATTGGTACTTTTGTATGGCCTAACGCGCATTTTGTTTGCCATGAGTCGCGATGGTTTAATTTCACCGATTTTTTCTAAAATTAACCCAGACCGCCAAACCCCAACCCGCATTATTTTGATGTGCGGCGTGGTGGTGTCATTGGTCGCGGGCTTTATTCCGCTTGGTGAATTGGCAGAAACTGTGAACATTGGTACGCTGGCGAGCTTTGTGATGGTATGTGTCGGCGTGATTGTATTGCGTATTCGCCAACCTAATTTACCACGTCCGTTTAAAAACCCATGGAATCCGCTGATCCCAGTACTGGGCATATTATCGTGCGGCGCGCTGATGACGTTTTTGCCTGCTTCTACTTGGCATCGATTCTTAGTGTGGATTGTGGTTGGTGTTGTGTTTTACTTTGTTTATTCCTTCAAGCATAGCAAGCTCAATCAATAAACCATCATTAACAACCAATAAAAAAGCCAGCTTGTTGAGCTGGCTTTTTAACTTGGCATTCACCAAATTACATGGCTAAAATCCACTGAACGATTGATTTGATATCATCATCTTTTACTTGTGGGCTGTTGGCTGGCATCGGCATAGGGCCCCAAACACCGCTACCACCCGCTTTAACTTTAGCAATTAATTTCGCCTCTGCACCTTTGTCGCCTTTGTATTTAGCGGCAACATCTTTGTAGTTTGGGCCTAAAATCTTTTGACCATCAATTGCGTGGCAAGCTAAGCAACCACTTTTTTGTGCTAATGCTTTAGCATCAGCCGCATAGACGTTACCAGCCATTAAAACAGCTGAAGCGGCGATTATTGTTAATAAAACTTTCATGTTATCTCCTTGAATTATTTTAATAAAAAGAATTCTTAAATGAAGAGAATTCTTTAAAGAACATGCAACTTTATGCAATTGGCATCATACCTATTATTTAAAAATGCACAATAGCCCTATAGATATTTTACAATTTCGCGCAAATTATTAACGCTTGGTGAACAAACAACGCCTTTGCACACCCATGCGTTGACATCTTGTGTGAAGTTTCTTTGCAACATTGGTGGTAAATCGGCAACATTTTCATCTAAATAGAAAAATAAATGGTGCGGATAATAAGTTTGATTAAGCACACTGCGCCAAGCCCCCATTTGTCTTGCTTCGCCACGTATAATCACCATAGTTGGAGGCGCTAAAAACTCAGCCAAGGCATGGCACAAACTGGCACAGGCGGCAGGGTTATTCGCCATACTACTATCAAACGCTTTTAATGTGCGCTCAGTAGCTTGCAAATAACGCGGTTCACCTAAAATATGCCCCAATTTTTGTAGCGCAACGGCTGCAATACCATTGCCGTTGGGCGTGGCGTTATCGTAGCCTTGTTTGGGGCGATGAATTAGGCTTTCATGTGTGTGGCTGGTAAAGAAAAATCCGCCTTCTTCAGCTTCAAAACTTTCTAACAAGTTTTCGGCCAAATCTTCAGCAAAAGCCAAATCAACTGCACGATAATCCGCCTGTAGTAACTCAACAAGTGCATCTAGTAAAAAAGCATAATCATCCAAATAAGCATTTAAATGCGCGTGATAGTTTCCATTGCCATCATCTTTGCAAGTGGCTAGTAGTTGGTCTTTTACCCACAGTTTATTGCGAATAAAATCCACTGCATCTTGTGAAAGTTTTATCCAGTCTGGTCGATTAAACACGCGCCCAGCACGTGCTAAACCTTTAATGGCAAGCGCGTTCCACGAGGTTAAAATTTTGTCATCTCGACCTGGGCGTCGGCGTTTTTCGCGCGCTTCAAATAATTTAGTTTGCACGTTCGTCAAAGTAATAACTTCGTCATGCTCTGGAGGGAACACTAAATAAGGATGCCATGCCACACCCTCAAAGTTAGCTGCACGGTCAAAACCAAAGCAGCGACTAGCGACAATAAACTCTTCAGGCGTTAGCAGCGCTTTCACCTCATCGGGCTGCCACACATAAAACGCACCTTCTTCACTGTGACCATGCGCATCCATTGAATCGGCATCCAGTGAAGAATAAAATGCGCCATTTTTATCATGCATTTCGCGAATTAGCCAAGCCACTGTTTCTTCGACTATTTGTTGATAACGCTCATCTTTACTGATTTGCCAGCCATCACAATACAAAAATAATAGCTGGCCATTGTCGTAGAGCATTTTTTCAAAGTGCGGAATGTTCCAACGCTCATCTACCGAATAGCGACAAAAGCCGCCACCAAGTTGATCGTAAATGCCGCCGTTTGCCATAGCCGATAACATTTGTAATGCCATTGCTTCAGCCGCTTTGTTGCCTGCTTTAGCTGCATGAAGCAACAAAGTAATATCAGCAGGATTCGGAAATTTTGGCGCACTACCAAAACCGCCATGTTCAAAATCGAAGCTGCTTTCAAGCGAAGTAAATGCTAAATTCAAAGTAAGATCTGATGCACCTAATGTACTACTTGGCATAGGAATCGTGCGTTTAAGCGCATCCACCAATTGGCCATTTTGCACTGCCAAGTCGTCTTTACGTTCATGATAAAAAGCCGCTACGCGCGGGATTAAATCGGCAAAGCCCGGCAATTGATAACGCGATGTTTTAGGGAAATAAGTGCCTGTAAAATACGGCTCTTGATTAGGCGTTAAAAACACAGTCAGCGGCCAGCCGCCACTTTTTTGGCTAAGCATACTGTGCGCTGTTTGGTAAATTTGATCAATATCGGGACGCTCTTCACGGTCTACTTTAATATTAATAAAGTGCGCGTTCATAATCGCAGCCACATTAGCATCTTCAAACGATTCATGCGCCATCACATGACACCAATGGCAGGCCGAATAGCCAATGGACAGCAGAATCGGCTTGTCTTGTTGTTTAGCCAGAGTTAGTGCTTCTACACCCCACGGATACCATGCAACAGGGTTATCGGCATGTTGCAGCAAGTACGGGCTGGTTTCAGATTGCAATTTATTGAGCATGAATCACTGCTTTAAGGCGATGAAAAGCTTAAGATTGACTGAACTACAGGGTTTCAATCGCATATTCAGCACTTATCACGTGTGTGCGATGTGGATTAATGACCACCATATTATCTAAGGCGTTGGTGGTTTCTACACAGACTGTTTTGCGCCATTCGTCTGCATTACCCATATCACCCATTTGCGCCGCCTTTTCTGCGCCCGGACTCCACACCACAGTGGTATCGCTTCCAGATTTTGATATATGAATCAATCGATTATAACCAACATCATGCACCGTACAATCGGCACTATGGTTAATAAATACGCGGTCAAACTCACCATTAAAAGTAAGCGCATTATGCTCAACATGACGCTCGTATTTCAACATTTTATCGGCATATACATAATCTTGCATGCCCGTTATTTTAACGTTGCTAATATCACTGATATTTAAATAGGTATGAAATGCTTCACCAATCACAAAAGGATGATCAGCCTTATTGGTAGTAGCCATATCAATACGCAAGCGCCGCCCAATAGTGATGGTAAGTGTTAGCGCATAAGGGTATGACAGCTGCCGTTTTGCCTCTGGTGTTTCTTGCATCTCTAATATAATACGGGTAGCACCTGTTGGAGTCGCATCTACATCCATCACCCGCCAAGGAATTACACGTGCAAACCCATGTGGGCAAAATGTGCTATCTGTGGGGTGTGCGCCAAACCAAGGCCAACAAATAGGGACGCCACCGCGGATAGAGCGGCCTTTTACAAAACGCGCGCTACTCGATAACCACAGCACAGGCTGCGCCAAAAATTTAGGCTGCCACCCCATGATATGTGCGCCTTGCAGCGCAATTTTTGCAGTGGCCAGCGGATTATCCACCTCTAAATATTGCAAACCACTTTCATCTTGCGTTTGCAACACGTGCGCGTGCAGCTTTAAGCGTTTTTTTGTTATTGGCTCAACGCTATGCGCTGTTGCTTCTATCGTTTCTGTAGTCATTATTTATCAATCAATAGGAATATTTATTTTTCAATTTGCGACACATCACGCACTGCCCCGCGAGCCGCACTGGTGCTCATTGCTGCATAAGCACGTAAAGCAGGGGAAACATGGCGTTCGCGATTTACTGGCTTCCAAGCAAGCTTGCCTTTTGCTTCCATGTGCGCGCGACGATGCGACATTTCTTCGTCGGTAATCGCCAGATGAATGGTGCGGTTTGGAATATCGATTTCAATGATATCGCCCTCTTCTACCAAGCCAATCGCGCCGCCTTCGGCCGCTTCTGGAGAAGCATGGCCAATACTTAAGCCTGAAGTCCCGCCCGAAAAACGGCCATCAGTTAATAAGGCACACACTTTGCCTAAATCTTTCGATTTCAAATATGAAGTTGGGTACAGCATTTCTTGCATGCCAGGCCCGCCACGTGGGCCTTCGTAACGAATCACCACCACATCACCCGCCACAATTTGATCCGCCATAATACCTTCTACTGCGGCATCCTGAGATTCAAAAATGCGTGCGCGGCCACTAAACTTGAGAATAGAGTCATCCACACCTGCAGTTTTTACAATACAGCCATCTAGCGCGATATTGCCATACAACACAGCCAAGCCGCCGTCTTTACTGTAGGCATGCTCAATATCACGAATGCAGCCATTGGCACGGTCTGTATCTAAATCTGGCCATAACATGCTTTGACTAAATGCAATGGTTGTTGGAATGCCGCCCGGCGCTGCACGATAGAATTTTTTCACATCTTCGTCAGTGGTGGTTGTGATGTCCCATTTATCCAACGCCGCGCCCATGCTTGGGCTGTGTACGGTTGGAATGTCGCGATGAATGAGGCCGCCACGGCTTAATTCTGACAAAATACCCATCACCCCGCCTGCGCGATGTACATCTTCCATATGGTATTTTTGCGTGGCGGGCGCGACTTTACTAACACACGGAACTTTGCGCGAAATGCGGTCAATATCTGACATCGTAAAATCTAGCCCAGCCTCGTGCGCAGCAGCCAGCAAATGCAGCACTGTATTAGTACTGCCGCCCATTGCTACATCTAGCGCCATGGCGTTTTCAAAGGCTTGCATAGTCGCAATATTTCGCGGTAAAACTGAATAGTCATCTTGCTCGTAATGACGCTTGGCGATTTCTACAATCAATCTGCCCGCTTGTAAAAATAGTTGCTTGCGCGCACCGTGGGTGGCCAATGTTGATCCGTTACCAGGCAAGCTTAAACCTAAAGCTTCGGTCAAACAATTCATCGAATTTGCGGTAAACATGCCAGAACAACTGCCGCAAGTTGGGCAGGCTGAGCGTTCAATCGCCTCTGATTTGGCATCTGAAACCTTACTATCGGCCGCAGCCACCATGGCATCAACCAAATCGAGCTTCAGTACCTCGCCTTGCCAGTTTACTTTTCCTGCTTCCATTGGCCCGCCAGAAACAAATACCACGGGGATATTCAAGCGCAACGCCGCCATCAGCATGCCTGGGGTAATTTTGTCGCAATTCGAGATACACACTAATGCATCTGCACAGTGTGCGTTCACCATATATTCCACGCTATCGGCAATTAAATCGCGGCTTGGCAAGCTATACAACATGCCACTGTGACCCATGGCGATGCCATCATCCACTGCAATGGTATTAAATTCTTTGGCTACACCACCCGCACGTTCAATCTCACGCGCGACTAGTTGACCTAAATCTTTTAAATGTACATGGCCTGGCACAAACTGAGTGAATGAATTAGAAATGGCGATAATTGGTTTTTCAAAATCGCCATCTTTCATGCCAGTAGCACGCCACAGTGCGCGTGCACCCGCCATGTTGCGGCCGTAAGTTGTGGTGCGAGAACGATAAACGGGCATGAATCAAACCTTATAACAAAATAACGGTTGGCAATTAAATTATTGCAATAAAAACGTATAATGCTATTTTACCGCAACAACCAATGATATGACATGCTAAATATGCCTTTAATTCACCCACAATTCGACCCCGTAGCAATACATATCACGCAAAGTTTTGGCATTCATTGGTATGGCCTTATGTATTTGCTGGGGTTTTTGGCATTTTTGGCACTTGGTCGCTATCAAATAAAGCACAAGCCGTGGTTTGACTGGACTAATCAAATGCTCGATGATGCCTTATTCTACGGCGCTTTAGGCGTAATTTTAGGTGGACGAATTGGTTATATTTTATTTTACCAATTTAACAGCTTCATGCAGCACCCACTGGATATTTTCAAAATTTGGCAAGGCGGCATGAGCTTTCATGGCGGCTTTTTGGGTGTGTTAATTGCCATGTTTTTCTTCACGCGCAAATATCCACAACCTTCCAATTCAAATCAATGGCTAAAAATTATGGATTTCGTCGCACCCCTTGTACCGATCGGCTTGGGAGCAGGTCGCATGGGCAACTTTATCAATGGCGAGTTGTGGGGCAGAGCGACCAACTCTACTTACGGTATGATTTTTCCGCAAGTAGATAACATTGCGCGTCACCCTTCGCAACTGTATGAATTTACACTAGAAGGTATTACCTTATTCTGCCTATTATGGTGGTTTTCACGTAAGCTACGCCCTACTGGCGCCATATCTGCGCTATTTTTAATTGGCTATGGCAGCTTTCGGTTTTTAGTAGAATTCACCCGTCAACCTGATGACTTTTTAGGCCTATTGCAACTAGGATTAAGTATGGGGCAATGGCTAAGTTTGCCGATGATTTTGCTAGGCATTTGGATGTGGTTTAAAGCACGCAAAAATAGTTTTAATTAAAGTCGAAAATCCAACATTGTTCATCACAATTCGACACCAACCTACGCAAAAAAAGGTTGATTAATAAAATTTAATTAATAAAAATCAACTACTTAATAATATTTAATATTTAATAACAATTTGGTATGCAACTTGCATTCTACTAACCATAAACAACTAAGGTTAAGATGCAATGAAAAAACTCTGGAATAAACTATTTAAAAACGAGCCGCAATTCAGTTATACCATTGCTGATTATCAGCCAGTTAAAATTAACTCACTTAAAACCGAAGTTAAAGTGACGGAATATGAAACAGGCGAGTACTTACTTGCAGATGAAATGCGTGCGGATGAAATGGAAATTGATAATATCTATCAAAAGCAATAGTTACGTTTGGTTTATTTTAGCGATGTAGTTTATTGTGCTGCTTTGATTGATGCCTAGTAACATCCTCACTGCGAAGTTTTAAATGTTTGGTTGTTTGCCCGTGGGTGCGTTCCCGCCATAATTTAAAAGAGTTTAGCTTTAAATTGGCACGCATAATCTTAATTACACCATCTTGATTAATGCCAAACTGTTGCTCAATGGCCTCAAAGGCAGTTCTGTCTTCCCAGCCCATTTCAATAATACGGTTTAAATCTTCTTCGGAAAAATCTTTGTCTTTGTGAGGATTTTTTAGCAACAACGTTTAATACCTTTCCACTTGCCATCTTGCCATTGTTTAAAAAAAGCTTCGCGGCTGAGTGGCGGCTCTGCAGCATCTTTATCTGCATGAAATTCATCATAGTGCGCTAAATAACGCTCGTAGGCATCATCACCCGACAACTGGCGGATATTACTCCAAATGTTTTTTAATTTATTTAACATCAATCTCTCACCCAATTGTCGTCTAATTGGCAAGGCGTATGCGGCACTTCAGATATCGGCAACACGGGCTTTCCACTTAAATGTCTTGCACAAACCCACAACATATCTGCAATCACAACCCATAACACTGACACAAAAAATAGTGTTAAATACGCGTCTAAATGCTGATTAAATATCAGCTGCGGCGCAACAGCAGCTTTTTCTGCAGGCAGCACACCAGACGCTAGTTTTGCACTTAAATCGTTAGCGGCAGAAAAAAATCCAACGCGAATATCGTCACTAAATATCTTTTGCCACGCGGCGGTTGATGTAATAGTTACCAGCCAAGCCAATGGAAGTGTGGTTACCCAAGCATATTTTAACTTACCCGATTTCACCAAAATACCTGTCGCTACACATAAGGCAATCGCGGCCAGCATTTGGTTCGCAATACCGAATAGCGGCCATAAAATATTTACCCCGCCATTGGGGTCTATCACGCCAATGTACAAAAAGTAGCCCCAACCCGCTACCACAATGGCACTGGTGAATATCACAGACGGCATATAAGAAGTTTCGCCGAGTTTTTTATTAAAGTTACCCAACATATCTTGCAACATAAAGCGGCCTACACGCGTACCAGCATCCAGCGTGGTGAGGATAAAAATCGCCTCAAACATAATGGCAAAGTGATACCACAGCGCCAACAAATTTTTGCCGAAAGCCTTGCCGAATATACTCGCCATGCCCACTGCCAAGCTTGGCGCGCCACCAGTGCGGGCAAATAAGCTACTTTCGCCCATATCACTCGCCAACTGTTTCATTTGCTCTACACTCACCGCAAAACCCCAGCTGTTAATTTTTGCGATGGCATCAATCGCCTCTTTGCCCACCACGCCTGCAGGGCTGTTAATGGCAAAGAACACGCCAGGCTCTAGCACAGTAGCGGCTATCATGGCCATAATGGCCACAAAGCTTTCTAACAACATCGCCCCGTAACCAATCATACGAATATCGCGCTCGTTAGCCAGTAATTTAGGCGTTGTGCCAGAGGCGATTAAGGCGTGAAAGCCTGAAATCGCGCCACAAGCAATCGTGATAAACACAAATGGAAATAGCTTGCCGCCAAAAATTGGTCCTGTTCCGTCGGTAAATTGCGTAATGGCTGGCATGTGAATTTGCGGGCGCAACATCACAATTGCAATCGCCAGCAAAATTACCGTACCCAGCTTCATATAGGTAGACAAATAATCGCGCGGCGCCAGTAGCAACCACACAGGCAGCACAGCAGCAGCAAAACCATACACAATAATCGCGAAGGCAAGTGGCAGGCCATCGTAATCGAACAGCACGCGCAGACTTTCAGAATGATTGATCCAGCCACCCGCAATGACTGCAAACAGCAATAAGGCCACACCAATCGCGCTGGCCTCTAGCACCCGTCCAGGGCGAATATTGCGCATGTAAAAGCCAATTAACATAGCGATTGGAATAGTTGCGGCAACGGTGGAAGTCGCCCATGGGCTGTG
This sequence comes from Methylotenera sp., assembly GCA_025351225.1. GTDB lineage: Bacteria > Pseudomonadota > Gammaproteobacteria > Burkholderiales > Methylophilaceae > Methylotenera_A. The sequence continues at coordinate 17,311 of JANXWL010000063.1, forward strand.
CTTCATCGCGTTAACCACCACCAAGCCCAATACCGCGATTAAAATAATCATGATTAAAAACGTGCCAACTAAGGCCGCTGTGCCGCCAATGATGCCGATTTCATCACGTGCCATTTGGCCTAAACTTCTACCATCACGCCGTGTTGAGAAAAACAGTGTCACCATATCTTGTACCGCACCGCCTAACACTGCGCCAATGAGTATCCACAACGTGCCTGGCAAATAACCAAATTGTGCTGCTAGCGTTGGGCCTACCAGTGGTCCTGGTCCTGCAATGGCCGCAAAATGGTGACCAAACACCACCCATTTATTAGTGGGGATAAAGTCGCGGCCGTTATCTAATCTTTCTGCTGGAGTCGCGCGGGTTTCGTCTATGGTTAAAACAGTTGCCGCTATCCATGCAGCGTAAAATCGATACGCAATAGCATAAATACAGATTGCCGCGGTAATTAGCCACAGCGCGTTAATGCTCTCGCCGCGATTAAGCGCGATAGTGCTAAGTGCGAACGTGCCTAAAATGGCCACAGCCAACCAGATGATTAATTTAAGATTTTTATGCATATTGAATCAATTTATAATAATTTCTACTAGTATAAATCACTCTCTATAAATGAACCTAACAGTCCAATCAAACTCCATATATTGGCCTGCAAATGCTACACTTACTATTCAATTTTTTAAAAAAACCTCCATGCAAACTGCCACCGAAAACTCTACTATAGTTGCGACTAATTCTATTACCAAGCCAGCCACTAAAAAACTCGCATCATTAAGCAGCCTTTGGCCATTTTTACGGCCATATCGCGCACGTGTTTTGTTGGCATTTGTGTTGCTGTGTTTGGGCTCTGCAACGCTTTTATTAGTCCCGCTGGCATTTCGCGATTTAATTGATTTTGGCTTTGTTACCAAAGCAGCCAACACGTCTAGCCATAAAGGTTTAATCGGCTCACTTAGTTTAAATGGCCATTTTTTGGTAATGTTTGTATTGGCGGCTTTTTGGGCGCTGATGATTTCTGCGCGCTACTACACGATATCGTGGGTGGGCGAGCGCACCACGGCCGATTTACGCAGCGCGGTTTATGCGCGCGTGATGACGCAAAGCCCACAGTTTTTTGAAACCACACAAACCGGTGAAGTGTTATCGCGCTTAACAGGCGACACCACGCTTATTCAAACCGTAGTCGGCAGCTCAATATCCATGGGTCTGCGCAGCGCGTTTCAATTTGTGGGCGGCATGGTCATGCTGGCGGTGACTAATTTATACTTATTTTCACTCAATATTGGCTTAATGTTGTTGTTGATTTTGCCGATTATTTTGATTGGCCGCAAAGTTAAAAAACTATCGCGTGAATCGCAAGACCGCATTGCCGATAGCTCTGCTATGGCAGGTGAAATTTTAAATGCGATGCCAACTGTGCAATCGTACACACAAGAACATGCTGAAATTTCAAGATTCAGTAAATCTGCCGATTTAAGTTTTACCACTGCGTTAAAACGGGTAAAAGTGCGGGCGATGCTGACTATTATTATGGTCACCGCCATTTTAGGCACCATTATTTTTGTGTTATGGATAGGCGCACGCCAAGTTTCAGCAGGTACCATGACAGGTGGCGAACTGGCCTCATTTGTGCTCTACGCCTTAATGGTAGCAGGCGCTGTGGGTACAATGGCCGAAGTATGGGGTGAAGTGATGCGCGCCGCTGGCGCAACGGAACGCTTACTAGAACTGCTGCATGCCGATGCGGCCATCAAAGAACCCGCCAATGCGCAACAGCTATTAAACCCAAAACAAGCGGCCATTAGCTTCAAAAATGTGTTGTTTTATTACCCTTCGCGCCCGCAAATTGCGGCACTAGATCACGTTTCGTTAGAAATTACCGCAGGTGAAACCATTGCCCTGGTGGGACCAAGCGGCGCTGGGAAAACCACCCTATTTCAATGCTTACTAAGATTTTATGAGGCGCAATCGGGCAACATATCGATTAATGGTCAACCCATTGATTCACTGAGCTTAAAAAGTCTGCGCGACAGCATAGGAATAGTCCCGCAAGATGCGGTGATATTCTCCGCCAATGCGCTTGAAAATATTCGCTATGGCAAACCAACCGCTACCGATGACGAAGTCATCGCCGCTGCAAAAGCCGCGCAAGTAGACGAATTTATTCACAAATTACCTGATGGTTATCAAACTTTTCTCGGCGAGCGTGGCACACGTTTATCTGGCGGCCAACGCCAACGTATTGCCATTGCACGGGCAATACTTAAAGATGCGCCGATATTGTTATTAGACGAAGCGACGAGTGCTTTAGACGCCGAATCTGAAATATTGGTGCAGCAAGGTTTAAACGCAGCCATGCAAGGCCGTACTACACTCATGATTGCGCACCGATTGAGCACTGTACAAAAAGCCAATAGAATCATCGTGTTAGAAAATGGCAAGATTGTAGAAATTGGTAGCCCTGCCGCACTAAAAGAGCAAGGCGGCTTGTATGCGCGGCTGGCTAAGTTACAGCTGGCTTAGTTTTTGCAATAATTAGTTGATACAATATTAGCAATTCAATTACACGCTTTAGGCTGAATTTTGGCCTCCAAAATTATAATGACTACTAATAAAATCGGCCGAAACGACCAATGCCCGTGCGGCAGCGGCAAAAAATTTAAGCAATGTTGCGAGGCTACGGGTGGCGCGTCTCAACCAATTGCACAATCCAATTTTAACCCGCAACATGCGCTGCAAACCGCCATGGCACAGCATCAAGTAGGCAACTTGCCACTAGCAGAATCTCTCTACAAACAAGTGCTGCAAACCTTACCCAATCAGCCAGATGCCTTGCATTTACTAGGTTTAATTTCTAAGCAAAAAGGCGACCTTAAAACCGCCGCCCAACTGATGCGCAAAGCGTTGGCTGTAAACCCCAACTATGTTGAGGCTTATGTGAATTTGGGTGCGACGCTACAAGAGCAAAATAATTTAGGCGAAGCCGCAGAATGCTATCGCAA